>DASWVA010000598.1:0-2783 GCA_036401415.1 Streptosporangiaceae bacterium | reverse complement strand
CTGCGCGAGGACCCCCAGCGGCCCCCGGAGTCGGACACGCCGGCGCACTGCCGCTGGTGGGTGACGGGCGAGCGCGGCACGGCCCAGGTGGAGATCAGGCTCACCCCGGAGCGGCAGCCCCGGGTCCAGTCGTTCGTCGTGGCCGTGCCGCCCGCCGCCGGCTCACCCCTGGCCGCGGCGCTGGCCGCGGTGATCGGGCTGCTCAACGACGGGGCGGCCCCCTGGCCGGAGTCGCTGCCCGCGGCGCCGTCCCTGGACACCGCGCTGGTCCTGCGCCAGTTGCGGATGGCGGCGGCCTGGGCGGGCGCGAGCCGCCCGGAAGCGTTCCGCGCCGGGGACGGAGCCGCCTCGGTCACCATCGAGCTGGCCGGGGAGTTCGCCCCGATCCTGCTGGCCGTGGCGGTCAGCGGCGACGGGCTGCTCCAGCAGGCCGAGGTCATGCTCAGCGACTGAGATATTACGAGTCGCGAACCATCGTGGTTCCACGTCCGTGCTAGTGGGTGAGCACGGATAGGAGCACGATGTTGGCACCCGCGAGGCGCCGCGCTGGCGACTGGGCGATCCTGCTCACCCTGAGCCTCGGGTTCTTCATGACCCTGCTCGATGTGACCATCGTCAACATCGCCCTTCCGGACCTGCGCCGCGACCTGCACGCCTCGCTGGCCGAAATCGGCTGGGTCATCAACGCCTACGTCATCGTGCTGGCGGTGCTGATGATCACCGCCGGGCGGCTGGGCGACCTGCGGGGCCGGCGGAACCTGTTCATCATCGGCATCGCCATCTTCACCCTTGCCTCGGCCGCGTCCGGCCTGTCCCGCACCGGCACCGAGCTGATCGGGGCCCGGATCGTGCAGGGCTTCGGCGCCGCGCTGCTGATGCCGCAGACCATGGCCATCATCATCGCCACCTTCCCCCGCGAGCGCCGCGGCGCCGCACTGGGTGTCTGGGGCGGCGTCGCCGCGCTGGCCACGATCGCCGGGCCCACCGTGGGCGGCGTGCTGGTCACCTGGAAGGGCTGGCGCTGGATCTTCTTCGTCAACATCCCGCTCGGGGTCGTGGCCATGATCCTGGCTGCCGTGATTCTCCCGGACGTGCGCAGCGGCCGTCGGCTGCCCCTGGATCTGCCCGGCATGCTGATCGCCAGCGCCGGCCTGGTCGCCATCACCTACGGCCTGGTCGAAGGCCAGAGCTGCGACTGGGGAACGGTCTGGTCGTTCGTCAGCATCCCGCTGATCCTCGTGGCCGGGGTCGCGCTGCTGATCATCTTCGTGCTCGTGCAGGCGCTGCGGCAGGAGCGCCGGCCACTGCTGCCGTTCACGCTGTTCCAGGACCGCAACTACACGCTGATGGCCGGAGTCAGCGTGATCATCTCGGTCGGCCTGGTCGGGATGGCGCTGCCCCTGACCCTCTACCTGCAGACCGTGCTTGGGTTCAGCGCGCTCAAGGCCGGCCTGACCATGGCGCCGGCCTCGCTGGCCTCGGGACTGTCGGCGCCGTTCGCCGGCAAGCTGGCCGACAAGGGCGGCAAGTACCTGCTGATCACCGGGTTCGTCCTGTACGCGACCGGGCTGATCTCGATCTGCCTGGTGGCCGGGCCGGCGTCACACTGGTACGACGTGGTGCCCGGGTATGTGATCACCGGCCTGGGGGTCGGGTTCACCATGTCGCCGATGCAGACCATCGCCACCGCGAATGTGGACCCGGCGCTGGCCGGGGCGGCGTCGGGGGTGCTCAACACCACCCGGCAGACCGGATCGGCCCTGGGCAGCGCGATGGTGCTGGCCGTCCTCCAGAACCGGCTCGCCGCGCACGTCAGCTTCATCACCGCGATGCGGTTCGCCCTGGCCGTGCCGATCAGCGTGCTGCTGCTGGGCGCCGCGGCCTGCGTCGCCGTCCGCGGGCGAACCGGCGCCATCCCCGCCCCGTCCACCGGGACTCCGCCGACCCCACTTACCCCCTCGACCCCGGCCTCACCGAATCCCCCGTCGGGCGTGCTGGCCGCCCCGGCCATGGCCGTGGCCCCGCCGGCCCGGCGCAACCCCGAATCCCCGGCTGCCGTGTTCCTGCCCGCCCGGCGCCGGCTGGAGGTGACCCCGATGACCGAACCAGCCGACCGCTGGCGCCGGTGGCTGGTGGACGGCCGCTCCGGCGGCGGCGCGCACCGCGAGCACCTGCTGACCACGTTCCTGTACCCGCTGCGCGACGAACTGCTGAACCGGGCGCTGATCCAGCCGGGCGAGACCGTGCTGGACGTGGGGACCGGGTCCGGGCTGATCGCCTACGGGGCGCTGGACCGGGTCGGCCCGTCCGGGAAGGTCATCTTCTCCGACATCGCCGCCGATCTCCTGAACCACTGCCGCGCCGCCGTCACTGCCGAGGGCCTGGCCGGCCAGTGCGATTTTCTGCGCGCCTCCGCGGCCGATCTGTCTGGCCTGGCCAGCTCTTGCGTCGACGTGGTGACGGTGCGCTCGGTGCTGGCCCATGTCCCGGGCAAGGCCGCGGCGCTCCGCGAGTTTCACCGGGTGCTGCGGCCCGGCGGCCGGGCCGTGCTGGTCGAGCCGGTCACCCGGGTCCAGGCCGGCCACGACCCCTTTCTGGGCTACGACCTGCGCCCGGTGGCCGCCGTCGCGGCCAGGCTGACCGCCTACTACGCCGGGCTGGCCCCGGCCGCCGCTGAATCGCTGCTGAGCTTCGGCGACCAGGACCTCCTGGATCTGGCCGAGGCGGCCGGCTTCGGCGAGATTCACCTGGAACTACGGGTCGACGTGCGGTCCTCGCGCCAG
>DASWVA010000597.1:0-2842 GCA_036401415.1 Streptosporangiaceae bacterium | reverse complement strand
CGGCGAACACGATCCGGCCGACCCCGCGGCCGCGCGGGGCCACCGCCGTGGCGGAGAACTCGCGGCCCGGCGACCCGCACTGGGAGATCCGCCACCTGGGCGCCGAGCACGAGATCGAGGGTTACGCGGGCCGGGCCCGCGTCGGTCAGGGCGACCCGCTCCCGCTGTTCGTGTCAACCACGTCCCGGGGCTACCGGGTCACCGCGTACCGGCTCGGCTGGTACCAGGGCACCGGCGCGCGCCAGGTCTGGCGGTCCGGCGCGCTGCCCGGGCGAGCCCAGCGCGGGCCGGCGCTGGAGGATGCGACCCGGATGATCCGGGCCAGCTGGGGCCCCGTCCTGGACGTGCCCACCGACGACTGGCCGCCCGGCTCGTACCTGCTCCGGCTGGACGCGGACTCCGGGGCTCAGCGGTACGTGCCGGTCACGGTCCGCTCCCCCGGCACCGCGGGCAAGGTCGTGATCAAGAACGGCGTCGGGACCTGGCAGGCCTACAACACCTGGGGCGGCTTCGACCTGTACAAGGGCCCGAACGGGGCCTACGCCGACCGGTCGCTAGTGGTCAGCCTGGACCGCCCGTACGACGCCAACGGCGCGCCGCAGTTCCTGACCTACGAGCGGAACGCGATCAAGCTGGCCGAGTACCTGGGCATCCCGCTGGCCTACGTGACCAGCATGGACATCGCGGCCGATCCGGCCCTGCTGCGCGGCGCGAGCGCGGTCTTCTCCCTCGGCCACGACGAGTACTGGTCCCCGTCCGAGCGGGCCAACGTCACCGCGGCCCGGGACGCCGGGGTCAACCTGGCCTTCCTGGGGGCCAACGCGATGTTCCGGCGGACCCGGCTGGAGCCGTCCGAGCTGGGCGCCGGCCGCCAGGTGGTCTGCTACAAGACCGATTACACCTCGGACCCGATGTACGGCCGGGACAACGCCCTGGTCACCGGCAACTGGCGGGACGCCCCCAGCCCGGATCCGGAGTCCTCGCTGATCGGCACGCTGTACGAGTCCTACCCGGCCGACGCCTCGTACCGGGTGGCCAGCCCGTCCAGCTGGGTGTTCAAGGGCACCAGCGTGCCCGCGGGCGCCGACTTCCCGCACCTGGTCGGCGTGGAGTACGACCGGGTCAACCCTGGCTACCCGGTGCAGCGGCCGATCGAGGTGCTGTCGCACTCACCGCTGGTGTGTCACGGCGTCAGCAGCTACGGCGACTCGGCGTACTACACGCATTCCGGCGGGGCGGGCGTGTTCAACGCGGGGACCATGCGCTGGGTGGAAGCGATCTTCGGCGACCAGCCGCACGGCATCGCCGGGTCCACGCCGGCCTTCGTCCGCCAGGTGACCGCGAACGTGTTCCGCGCCTTCGCCGACGGGCCCGCGGCTTCCCGTTACCCCGCCCACGACAACCTGGACGCCACGCGCGAGTACGCCGGCGACCGGATGGGCGCCGGCAGCAACCTGTCCTGAGCGGCGCTCCCGCCCGTGACCGCGGCTGCCGCCACCCGGGCCGGTTGCACCCGGGCCCGGTCGCACCGGGCCCGGGTGGCCAGCGCCGAGGTTACTTGTCCAGGTGGGGGCGGAGCAGGGACAGGTCGGGCTCGCCGAGGCGGTCATTGGCGGTGGCGGCCTGGTGCCAGTGCGGGTAGATCAGGTCCGGCGTGCTGACCTGGTCCAGGGCGGCGCGCTCCGCACTGGACAGCACCAGGTCGGCCGACTTGAGGTTGTCGGCCAGCTGTTCGTCGGTGCGGGCCCCGACGACCAGGGAGGTGACGGCGGGGCGGCTGAGCAGCCAGGCCAGCGCGACCTGGGCGGCGGACACCTCGTGCGCCTTGGCCACGTCGACCAGGACCTCGATGGTGTCGTAGAGGCGGTCCTCGTTGCGGATCGGCGGCTCGTCCCATCCGTTCAGGTGGCGCGAGTTCTCCGGCTGGTCCGCATCCCGGCGGAACTTGCCGGACAGCAGACCGCCCGCCAGCGGGCTCCAGACCAGGATGCCCAGGCCCTGGTCGAGGGCCACCGGCACCAGCTCGTACTCGGCGTCACGGGCCTCGAGGGAGTAGTAGATCTGCTGGGCCACGAATCGTTCATGGCCGCGCGCGTCCGCCGCGGCCAGGGCCTTCATCAGCTGCCAGCCGGAGTAGTTCGACGCGGCCAGGTAGCGCACCTTGCCCGACTGGACCAGGGAGTCGAGCGTGGACAGCGTCTCCTCGACCGGCGTCTGCCCGTCCCACTCGTGCACGTGGTAGATGTCGATGTGGTCGGTGCCCAGCCGGCGCAGGCTGGCCTCGACCCCGCTGAGGATGTGGTGCCGGGACAGGCCCGCGTCGTTCGGCCCGTCCCCCATGGGCATCCGGACCTTGGTCGAAAGCAGCAGGTCGTCACGCTTGCCCCTGATGGCCTGGCCGACGATCTCCTCGGCCACGCCTTCGGAGTAGACATCCGCGGTGTCGATCAGGTTCACCCCGGCGTCCAGGGCCATGCCGATCTGCCGCTTGGCGCCGTCCAGGTCGGTGCTGCCCACCGACCCGAAGTCGCCCTTCCCGCCGAACGTCATCGTGCCGAGAGTCAGCGTCGAAATTCGCAGGCCGCTCCGGCCAAGCTGACGGTATTCCATGGTGGACCCTTCCGCAGGACTCGTCTCAGTAGCTGCCAACTTACGACGGTGGCTGGCCGGTCCCCGCGCCGGGACAACCTTTTCCCGCCCCGGGGCCGGTTGGCCGGGGCCGGTTGGCCGGGGCCGGTTGGCCGGGGACGGCCGGGGTAGGCGGCGGACACGGCAGCCGGAGGTGACGGTGGCGACCAGAGAAGAGGTTCAGCATCTGCTGGGCGCCGGGCTCGGCTACGAG
>DASWVA010000596.1:0-2904 GCA_036401415.1 Streptosporangiaceae bacterium | reverse complement strand
CCCCGTCGCCAGCCTCAGCCTCGACGGCGGACTGGGCCGCGCTGGCCAAGGACCTGTCCGGGCCGCTGGTCCGGCCGGAAGCGCCGGAGTACCCGGGTGCGCTGCGGCTGTTCGACCCGCGGTTCGACGGCATCCGGCCGGCCGGCATCGCCTACTGCCGTTCACCCCAGGACGTCGCCACCTGCCTGAGGTTCGCCGGCCGTTACCGGGTGCCGGTCGCTCCGCGCTGCGGCGGGCACAGCTACGCGGGCTGGTCGTCCACCGCTGGCCTGATCGTGGACGTGACCGCCATGTCCTCGGTGCGGGTGGATTCCGCGTCCGGGATGGCCACCGTGGCCGCGGGCACCCGGCTCATCGACCTGTACAACGGCCTCGCCGCCCACGACCGGGCGGTGCCCGGCGGCTCGTGCCCCACGGTCGGAATCTCCGGGCTCACCCTGGGCGGCGGGGTGGGCGTGGTCGCGCGCGCTTACGGTTTGACCAGCGACAACCTGACCCAGGCCCAGATCGTCACCGCCGACGGGCGGATCCGGACCTGCGACGCCCGCCGGGACCCCGACCTGTTCTGGGCGTGCCGCGGCGGGGGCGGGGGCAACTTCGGTGTCGCGACCTCATTCACCTTCACCACCCACCCCATCTCCGGGGTGGTGCTGTTCTTCCTGTCCTGGCCCTGGTCGCAGGCGGACCAGGTGATCGCGGCCTGGCAGTCCTGGGCCCCGCACGGGCCGGACCAGCTGTGGTCCAACCTGCACCTGTCCGCCACGGCCGGCGCCAGCACGCCCACCATCCAGGTGGGCGGCACCTACCTGGGCAGCGTCGCCGACGCGGCCAGCCAGCTGCAGAAACTCTACGGCGCGGTCGGCGCCGAGCCGTCCACCCACTTCCTGGAGAGCACCTCCTACCTGCACGCGATGCTGGTCGAGGCAGGGTGCACCAGCCTCAGCGTCGAGGCCTGCCACCTGCCCGGCCAGACGCCCGGCGGCCAGCTGGCCCGGCAGGCGCAGTACTCCGGCTCCGACTTCTTCACCGAGCCGCTCAGTTCGGCCGCGATCGGCACCCTGCTCAGCGGGGTGGAAAAGCTGCTCACCGCGGGCCCCGCCGCCAACGGGACCGGCGGCGTGGCGTTCGACGCCCTCGGTGGCGCGGTCAACCGGGTCGCGCCCGGTGCGACGGCGTTCGTCCACCGGGACGGCCTGTTCCTGGCCCAGTACACGACCGACTGGCCTCAGGGTTCGCCCGCGGCCGCCGTCAGCCGCCAGTACGCCTGGCTGCGATCGTTCCAGGGTGCGGCGCACCGCTACGCCAGCGGCCAGGCGTACCAGAACTACATCGACCCTGGCCTGGCCGACTGGCGCCAGGCCTACTACGGCGCCAACTACCGCCGGCTGGCCCAGGTCAAAGCCCGCTACGACCCCGGCCGCCTGTTCCGCTTCCCGCAGGCCATCGGCTGAGGGCCGGGCCACTGTCCGCGTTCAGTCTTCGCTGGACGCAGCCCAGATGTTGATCCCGCTGTCCACCGCGTTCTGGTCGATCTCGGCCAGCTCATCCTCGCTGAACGAGGTGTGCTGCGCCGCGGCCAGGTTTTCCTCCAACTGGGCCACGCTGCTCGCTCCGATCAGCGCCGAGGTGACCCGCGGGTCCCGCAGCACCCACGAGAGGGCCAGCTGAGCCAGGCTCTGCCCGCGGCGGCGGGCCACTTCAGCCAGCGACCGGACGTGGTTCAGGGTCTGCTCGGTGAGATGATCTTGGGATAGTGACCCGTTCTGGGTGGCCCGCGAACCCTCCGGCACTCCGTTCAGGTACTTGCCGGTCAGCAGGCCCTGAGCCAGCGGCGAGAAGGCGATGCAGCCAAGACCCTCGCGCTCGAGCACGCCGAGCAGATCCTGCTCGATCCACCGGTTGAGCATGGAGTAGGACGGCTGGTGGATAACCAGCGGCGTGCCCAGCTCCACCATGATGGCGGCCGCCTGAGCGGTCCGCTCGGCCGAATAGGACGAGATCCCCGCGTACAGCGCCCGGCCGGACTGGACCGCCGTGTGCAGGGCGCCCATGGTCTCCTCCAGCGGCGTGTCCGGGTCGGCGCGGTGGCTGTAGAAGATGTCCACGTACTCCAGGCCCATCCGCCGCAGTGACTGGTCCAGGCTGGCCAGCAGGTATTTGCGCGAGCCGTGGTCACCGTATGGTCCCGGCCACATGTCGTAGCCGGCTTTGGTCGAGATGATCAGCTCGTCCCGGTACGGCCGGAAGTCCTCCCGCATCAGCCGCCCGAAGTTGATCTCCGCCGAGCCGTAGGGCGGCCCGTAGTTGTTGGCCAGGTCGAAGTGGGTCACCCCCAGATCGAAGGCCCGCCGCAGGATCGCCCGCTGGACTTCCACGGGGCGGTCGTCCCCGAAGTTCTGCCACAGCCCCAGCGAGATCTCGGGCAGGTCCATGCCACTGCGCCCGCAGCGACGGTAGGGCATCTTCTTCTCGTACCGGTCTCCGGCGGCGATGTAGGTCATGGCCAGGAGTCTGCCACCGGGCACGACCCTGCCGCGTGCGCCCCTCGGGATCCGGCGTACCCTACCGGGCGGCACGCGATGAGGACGATCGCAGAGACCGAGAGGACCGCGTATGTACGACGCCATCATGGCCGAAACCATTCACATCCCCGGGCACGACGGGGACCTGATCGAGGCGTACTACGCCAGGCCGCTGGGCCCGGGACCGTTCGGCAGCGTCGTGGTCATCCACCACCTGCCCGGTTATGACGCCCAGACCAAGGAGATCACCCGCACCTTCGCGGTCAACGGCTACAACGCGATCTGCCCCAACCTCTACACCCGCGAGGCACCTGGGGCCAGCCCCGACGACGCCGCCGCCACGGCCCGCGCCCAGGGTGGTGTCCCGGACGAGCGACTGGTG
>DASWVA010000595.1:0-1598 GCA_036401415.1 Streptosporangiaceae bacterium | reverse complement strand
GCGAAGAAGTCCAGGTAGCTACGGCCGTTCGAGTCGGTGACCCGGCAGCCTTTGCCGCCGGTCAGCTCGATGGGCTCGTTGTAGTAGAGCGCGACCCAGTTGGGGATGACCGCACGGTGGCGGGCGAACAGATCAGCCATGCCTACCAGTGTGCGGGGTTACCGGCCGGTCACCCCGAATACATACTGTAAGGAAAACTGCCCGCACGCGACACTGTGTTCGGAGGCTCTGATGCTGCCCACCGTGACCGACGTGCTAGGGCTGGAAGCCGTCCGGCGCGGCCGGCCGCAGGTGCTGGCGGCGGCGCGGGCGCTGGACCGGCCGGTGCGCTGGGTGCACGCCATCGAGCTGGCCGACGTGACCCGCCTGCTGCATGGCGGCGAGCTGGTGCTGAGCACCGGGATCGCCCTGCCCGAAGCCCCTGCGCTCCTGGCCGGCTACATCGCCAACCTGGCCGCCACCGGGGTGAGCGGGCTGGCCATCGAGCTGGGCCGCCGCTACCAGACGCTGCCGGACGCGCTGGTCACCGCGGCCGAGTCGCACGGGGTGCCCCTGATCGCGTTCCGCCGTGAGGTCCCGTTCGTGGAGATCACCGAGACCGTGCACGCGATGATCATCGACGCCCAGCTGGACGAGCTGCGCCGGTCCGAGCGGGTGCACGAGACGTTCACCGACCTGTCGGTGGCTGGGGCACCGCCGGAGGAGATCGTCCGCCAGGCCGCGCTGCTGGCCGGGCGGCCGGTCATCCTGGAGGACCTTTCGCACCGGGTGCTGGCCTGCTCCCCTGCAGGCGCTGACCTGCGCGTTCTGCTGGCTGGATTCGAGCACCAGGCCCGCACGGTGACCGGGCCGCGCCGGACGTTTTACGACGAGACGGCCGGGTGGCTGGTGACCACGGTCGGGGCCCGGGGCGAGGACTGGGGCCGGGTCATCCAGGTGATGAGCGGCCCGCCCGGGCCGCCGGACTTCGTGCTGGTCGAGCGGGCGGCCAGCACGCTGGCCCTGGGGCGTCTGCTGACCCGGCAGCAGGAAAGCCTGGAGCGGCAGGCCCACCGGACGCTGATCAGCGCGATCGTGGCGAGCGCGCACGCCGGCCCGCAGGAGGCCGCGGCCCGGGTCCGGGCGCTGGGGGTACCGGTCCGCGGCCGCCAGCTGATCGCGGCGGTGGTGCGCATCCGCGACGCCGGCCCGGGGATCTCCGCCCACGCCCGGATCGCAGAGGTCACCGAGGCGCTCGCTGACGCCTGCCGGGACGGGCGCCTGCCCGCGCTGGTCGGCTCGCTGGACGACATCCGGGCCGGGGCCCTGCTGTCGCTGCCGGCCCGGGCCGACCCCGACACCGAGCTGACCGCCCTGGCCGGGCGGCTGCGCCAACGACTCCAGCTGCGGTTCCCGGCCGGGGAACCCTCCGCCGCGGGAGCGGCAGCCGGGCCGGTCCCAGCGCCCGGGCAGCCGTTCGTGCTCGGCGTCGGGTCGGCCACCGAGACGCTGCGCGACGTGCGCCGGTCGTTCCTCGAAGCCCGCCAGGTCGGTGACGTAGCCATCCGCCAGCCCGGCAAGCAGCCCTTCTACCGGCTCCCGGACATGCGCCTACGCGG
>DASWVA010000594.1:0-3652 GCA_036401415.1 Streptosporangiaceae bacterium | reverse complement strand
CCCGTCCGGACCAGGGCCAGCGGGCCGCCGACGAACGACTCCGGGGCCACATGCAGCACGCAGGCGCCGTAGCTGGTCCCGCTCATCCGGGCGTCGGAAATCCGCACCATGTCCCGGACCCCCTGCTTGAGCAGGTAGCTGGGGATGGGCAGCATGCCGTACTCGGGCATGCCCGGGCCGCCCTTGGGCCCGGCGTTGCGCAGCACCAGCACCGAGTCGGCGGTGACGTTCAGGGCCGGGTCGTTGATCCGCTCCTGCAGGTCGGGGTAACTGTCAAACACCACGGCCGGCCCGGTGTGCTTGAGCAGCCGGGCCTCGGCCGCGACATGCTTGATGACCGCCCCGTCCGGGGCCAGGTTGCCGCGCAGCACGGCCACGCCGCCCTCGGCCGACAGGGCGTGGTCCGGCGAGCGGATGACGTCGTCGTGGTAGACCTCGGCACCATCGATCTGGGTGCCGAAGGTGCCGCCGCTGACCGTGGGCCGGTCCAGGTGCAGTGCACCCGGCACGGTGGCCAGCTGGGCCAGCAGCGCCCGCAAGCCGCCCGCGTAGTAGAAGTCCTCCATCAGGTAGGCGCCGGTCGGGCGCACGTTGGCCAGCACCGGGACCCGGCGGGAGATCTCGTCGAAGTCGTCCAGGCTGAGCCGGACCCCGGCCCGGCCCGCCATGGCCACCAGGTGGATGAGCGCGTTGGTGGAGCCGCCCAGGGCCAGCACGGTGGCGGCGGCGTCCTCGAACGCCTCCCGGGTCAGAATGTCGGCGGGCCGCAGGTCGTCCCACACCATCTGCACGATGCGCGCCCCGGTGGCCGCGGCCATCCGGAAGTGGGCCGAGTCGACCGCGGGGATCGAGGCGGCTCCGGGCAGGGTCAGGCCGAGCGCCTCGGCCGCCGAGGTCATGGTGGAGGCGGTGCCCATCGTCATGCAGTGCCCGGGCGAACGGGCGATGCCGGCCTCGAGGTCGGCCATTTCGCAGTCGCCGATCAGGCCGGCCCGGGCGTCGTCCCAGAACTTCCACTGGTCGGTGCCGCTGCCCACGGTCCGGCCCCGGTAGTTGCCGCGCAGCATCGGCCCGGCCGGGAAGTAGACGGCCGGCAGGCCGGCGCTGGTCGCGCCCATGATCAGGGCCGGGGTGGTCTTGTCGCACCCGCCCATCAGCACCGCGCCGTCGGCGGGGTAGGAGCGCAGCAGCTCCTCGGTGTCCATGGCCAGCAGGTTCCGGTACAGCATCGGGGTCGGCTTCTGGAACGACTCGGACAGCGTGGCCACCGGGAACTCGATGGGGAAGCCGCCCGCCTCCAGCACGCCCCGCTTGACCTGAGCGGCCCGCTCCCGCAGGTGCATGTGGCAGCCGTTCATCTCCGACCAGGTGTTGAGGATGGCGATGATCGGCTTGCCCAGGTACTCCCCGGGCGCGACGCCGAGCTGCTCCATCCGCGACCGGTGGCCGAAGGCCCGCAGGCCGGACATCCGCTCGCTGCCGAACCAGCCGTGGCTGCGCAGCTGCTCAGGACTCCTGGTCACGGCGCCACCTCCGGGTCCGGCCCGGCCGGGGACAAGCTCCAGGACCGCAGGATCTCGGCTACCTGGTCCCGGGTCTCCTTCGGCAGCACCTGGCTGGGCGGCCGCACGTCCCGGCCGCACAGGCCGAGCTGGGCCAGGGCCTCCTTGACCACGCTCACGTTGTCGGCCGACGCGCTGGCCGCGCGCAGGTCTTCGAACGGCCGGATCAGCTCCCAGGTGTCCATGGCACCGGCCGGGTCACCCTGGCGCAGCGCTCCCAGCAGCGACAATGCCAGCGCCGGGCTGACGTTGGCCAGCCCGGAGGTGAACCCGCGGGCCCCGTAGGGCCAGTAGCCGGGGGCGTACGGCTCGGCCAGCCCGGCCAGCCAGGTGAACCGGCCCAGGCCCGCGTCCCGCGCTACCGCCCCGAACCGGGCCGCGTCCCTGACCCCGTACTTCACCCCGATGACGTTGGGGCTGCGCATTCCGAGCTCGGCGATCTGGGCTCCGGTGACCTGCTCGCTGCGCACGTAGAGTACGACCCCCAGTTCGGGCACGGCGTCCGCGATGGCCTGGTGGTAGTCCACCCAGCCCCCGGCGGCCTGGTAGGGGTGCACCGGCTGGTGAATCATGATCATCTTCGCCCCGGACTGCCCGGCGTGCCGGGCCGCGTCGATGGCGGTGGCGGTGTCGTGCCCCACCCCCACCAGCACGTCCGCGTGGCCGCCGCGCCCGGCTTCGCTGTGGGCGGCCCGCACCGCATGCTCGGTACCGGTCCGGGCTTCGGCCGGGGTGAGGGCGTAAAACTCGCCGGTGTTGCCGTTGGCCGTGATCACGGTGATCCCGGCGTCCACTACCCGCCGGATCAGGTCGGCGTAGGTGCCCCACTCGATGCTGCCGTCGGGCCGCATCGGCGTCACCGGTATCACCACCACGGTGGCGAGCGCGTCCTTCAGCCGCGCGGTGGCGGTTTCGTCAAGTGCCATCGGTACTCCCGGGGGATGGGAAGTTACTGGTCAGTCCCGGACGGCAAGGAAGCGCGGATCGCAGACGGAACGCGCCAGTTCGTCATCCACGGTCCGGATGGTGGCCCATCGGTGACCGACGCTAGGCCGATGCCGGCAACGGTGTCAACGCGCGGGAGCGTGCGAGCCGGGGGTCCGGGCCGGGCGCGGGGACGGACAGATCCGGAGGCAACCAAACGGGGAGCCTCACAGTCTACGTAATGTGTCTGAAATCGGGGAAATAGCTGAAGAGTGGACAGACCCGCTCGTGGTCATGTACGGCCCGCGCTCGTGGCGGGTCCGCCCGGGGGAAAGGCTCACGTTCGGCCGGTCCCAGAAGTGCACCGTCGTCCTGGACGCGGCCGACCGGGGGCTGTCGCGCATGGCCGGGAGCCTGCGGCATCACGACGGCACCTGGTGGGTTCACAACGACAGTCAGGCCTGCCTGCTCTACGTGACCGGCGACCGCGGCTTCCGCACGGACCTGCCGCCGGGCATGCGGGTGCCGCTGCAGCAGTGGCATGCCAAGCTCCGGCTGACCGGCGGGATGGGCCATTACACGTTGCTGGTCCGGCTGCCGGATCTTGACGACGACGAGCCCGCCCCGCGCCTGCTGGAAGCGGTACGCGCAGACTCCCGGGCCACCACCAGCGTGCGGACCCGGCCGCGGCTCAGCGACTCCGACCGGCTGATCCTGGCCGCCCGGTTCGAGAAGTACCTGGTCTGGCGCTACCCGGGGGTGGCGGCGCCCTGCACGGCCCGGGAGGCGGCCGAGCGGATCGGCTGGGGCGCGCACGCGGTGGTCAAGCGGTGCGAGAACATCCGGGAGCGCTACGCCCGGCTGGGCGTGTGCGGACTGCGCGGTCCGCGTGCCCTGGAGGAGCTGGCCACGCTGCTGATCTCCACCGGTGAGCTGACCGCCGAGGATCTGCGGCGGCTGCCCGCCCGGGAGCCTGCGCCCATGGCCAAGCTTCCCACCGCCTGAGGCCCGCGAGCCCGGGGAGGTGAAACTCCCCGGGCTCCGTTGTGCCTGGTGCGCGTCCGCCCGGTCAGTTCGGCCGGGTCAGTTCAGCCTTCCAGAGCCCAGGCACTCACCGTGGGCGGGTACGTCGACCAGCTGAGCGAGCTCGTCCACAGACGGCCGTC
>DASWVA010000593.1:0-3263 GCA_036401415.1 Streptosporangiaceae bacterium | reverse complement strand
GTCGCTCTGGTTGGCCAGCAGGATGAACTCGGTGGCCTTCTTGGCCTCTTCACTGAACAGCACGCCGCGGGCGTTGGCCAGCACGCCGACCGGGTACCCGTGGATCGAGGCCCAGCCGGTGACCAGGCTGGTGCCGTAGCGGGGCTTGTACTCATCGAACCGGGAGCCGTCGGTGACCCGGGCCAGCACCTCGCGCGGGTCGAACGGGGTCCGGAAGTCGGCCGACACGATGCCGAGCAGCTCGTCCGGGTCGTATACGGGCGGGTCCGGGCTCGCGGCGGGCAGCGGCCCCTGCTTGCGCCAGTGCAGGTCGGCCAAGATCTGGCGGCCGAGCCGGATGCAGTCCAGCTCGTCGACGGCGAAGTAGTCACCCAGCCCGGAGACCCGGGTGTGCATGTCAGCCCCGCCCAGGGACTCGTCGTCGGACTCCTCACCGGTGGCCATCTTGACCAGCGGCGGCCCGCCCAGGAACACCTTGGCCCGGCCGTCGACGAGTACCGAGTAGTCGCACATGCCGGGCACGTAGGCCCCGCCCGCGGTGGAGTTGCCGAAGACCAGGGCGACGGTCGGGATGCCCAGGGCCGACAGCTCGGTCAGATCATGGAAGATCTTGCCCGCGAACACGAACAGGTCGGACTGGGTCGGCAGGTCTGCGCCACCCGATTCGACCAGGTTGATCACGGGCAGCCGGTTGCGCCGGGCGATCTCCAGCGCGCGCAGGTTCTTGCGCAGCGTGTACGGGTTCATCGACCCGCCCCGGACGGTCGGGTCGTGCGCGATCAGCACGCATTCGACCCCGGAGACCACGCCCACCCCGGTGACGATGCTGGCCCCGACCGAGAACTCGGTGCCCCAGCCCGCCAGTGAGGACAGCTCCAGCAGCGGCGAGTCCCGGTCGACGAGCAGTTCCAGGCGTTCCCGGGCCAGCAGCCGGCCGCGGTCGTGGTGCCGCTGGGAGTACTTGGCGCCACCGCCGGCCCGGGCCAGGCCCAGCTGCTCGTCCAGGGCCGCGATGGCGGCGAGCTGCCCTTTACGGTTGGCCAGGTAGGCGTCGCCGGACGTGTCCACCACCGAGCGCAGGACGGGCACCAGACCTCCTCCGTGAGGCGTGCGGGCGGCGGGCGGGGCCGCCGCGTGCGGGCTGCATGGCGATGTTAACCGCCATTCACTTAGCACGCCAGCAGGTGGTTCAGGGCCTTTACCAGCGGCGCGCGGATCTCTACAGTGACCACTGTAGTGAACAGGCAGTCACTACCGGCGTCAGAGGGGACGGAAGCGGTATGGCGGCGGATACCAGCGTGGCGCAGGCGGACCTCGACGTGACCAGCCTGCACCACCGGCGGGCCACCCACCGCTGGGAGCGCACCAGCGTCGGCGACCTGTTCGAGCGGATGACGTGGAGCTTCCCCGACGCCGAAGCCCTGATCGGCCGGGACGGCGCCTACGGGGACGAGGCGTTCCACCGGGTCACCTACGCCCAGGCCGACGAGTTCGCCAACCAGATCGCCAACGGCCTGCTGGCCCGCGGCCTGCGGCACGGCGACGTGATCATGATGTTCTGCGAGAACTCGATCGAGGGCTACCTGGTCAAGATCGCCGCAGCTAAGGCCGGCCTGGTCTGCGCCCCGATCAACCCGATGATGGCCCCGGACATGATCTCGGCCATGATCGCGCTGGTCGAGCCGAAGCTGGCCGTGGTGGACGCCGAGCTGTGGCCGGCCGCCCGGGACCCGTTCGCGGCGGCCGGGCTGGAGGTGGCGATCACCGTCACCATCGGCGGCGACGCCGTGCCCGGCAGCCGGTCCGTGCTGGACTTCGCCCGCGCCCAGCCCGGCACCGAGCCGGATGTGGAGATCCACGGCGACGACATCTGGCAGATCCTGTTCACCTCGGGCACGACCGCGATGCCCAAGGCCGCGATGATCTCGCACACCTGCAGCTACCTGGCCGCGTACGGGTTCGCCCTGTCGCTGACCCGGGGACTTCGGCTGGAGTCCGACCTGCGGGTCGGGACGTTCCTGCCCATGCTGTATCACGTGGGAGACCAGCCGTTCAGCTACTCGGTATTCCTGTCCGGCGGCACGATGATCATGGGCCGCAAGCCCGACCCGGCCCGGATCGCCGAGATGATCTCCGAGGAGAAGGTGACCGCGCTCTGGGCCGGCTCCCCGGCCATGGTCACCGCGATCGACGCGGTCCTGCTCGGCCGCCCGGACCTGGACGCCCGCAGCCTGACCGTCATCGTCTACGGCTGGGCCGCGCTGGCGCCCGCGGTGCTGGCCTCGATGAAGAAGCACTGCGGCGATGACCTGCTGGTGTTCGAGATCTTCGGCCAGACCGAATCGATCTCGTGCCACCGCTTCTGGCCGGACAAGTGGCCCGAGGTGTACGCGCGGACGGCGCCGCAGCACAACTACGTCGGGGTGCCGAGCCCCCTGCTGGCCTCGACCGTGGTGGATCCGCAGGGGCGGGATCTGGCTGATTCGCCGGGGGTGGCGGGCGAGGCGGTGTACCGGTCCCCGTCGATGATGGCCGGGTACTACCGGGACGAGACCGCCACCCGCGAGGCGTTCCGGTTCGGGTGGTTCCACTCCGGCGACAGCTGCGCCTATGACGACCAGGGCCTGCGGGTCATGCTCGACCGGTACAAGGACATCGTGAAGACCGGCGGGGAAAACGTCTCCAGCCTGCGGGTGGAGGCCGTCCTCGGGCTGCATCCGGCGGTGGCCAAGTCGGCCGTGGTCGGCCTGCCGCACCCGCACTGGGGGGAGGCCGTCACCGCCGTGGTCATCCGCAAGCCCGGCCAGACGCCGGCGGAGGGCGAACTGATCGCCCACTGCCGGGCCAGCCTGGCCGGCTACGAGACACCCAAAGGTGTGGTGTTCGTGGACAGCCTGCCCGAGACCGTGGGTGGCAAGGTACTGAAGTACAAGCTGCGGGTGATGTTCGCCGGGCACTACGAGGACGCCGAGGCCGGCGCCTTACGGGCCCGGGTCAGCTGGCGGGCCCGGGTTGGCGGGCCGGGGTCAGCTGGCGGGGCCGGGCTGGAGCATCGGGGCCACGTCCAGCTTCTGGTGCAGGAAGCCGTACCGGAGCATGAGATCGGCCGCTTGCTGCAGCGCGCTGGCGGTCAGGGTGGCCGGGAACGTGTCGAACGACATGATCGAGGCGATGCCGGCCCGGGTCGAGGTGTAGGTGGGCACGGTCTGCACGACCAGCCCGTGATCGCTGGCCGCGACCTGCTGAGCCTGGTTCATGGCCTT
>DASWVA010000592.1:0-20586 GCA_036401415.1 Streptosporangiaceae bacterium | reverse complement strand
GCGGCTCTGAGGCTTGCGGGCTGACACCAAAGGATGACCATGACCCCGACCCACGACGACGCCGTGGCGCAGGCGCTAACCGCCGCCATCAAGGACGGTGACCGGATCAGCGACCTGCTCGACGAGCTCAGCCGGGGACGGCTGTGGCTGCCGTTGCCAGATGATGGCGGCCCGGTGACCGACGGCTCGGCGGTCCAGCTGCCCACCGTGATCTACCTGGGCTCGGAGTTCGTGCCTGCCTTCACCTCGGCCAAATTCCTGGCCGGGTACAGCGCGACGGCCGGCGAGGCGGACGACACGCCGGCCCGGGCCTGGACCCCGGCTCCGGGCCCGTACGGCGGCTGGGCCACCCAGCGCGTGCTGGTGCCGCCGCAAGGTCCCGGCCCGCGGAGCCGCCGGCCGGTCCCGCACGTGGTGGTGCCCGCGGCCGGGCTGGCCCGGCGGCTGCCGCCCGGAGTGGGCATCGCGCTCAACCCGGGCGCCGCGGCCAGCGTGCCCATCTACCCTGAAGGCGTCACCTACCTGGCCGCCACTGAGTGGGTCGTGGGTGATGTCCGGATCCGGCTGGGCCAGCCGCCCGCGGAACCGGAGAGCCTGCTGCGTGAGGTCTCGGCCGGGCTGCGCCCGATCCGGGCCGCGCTCCGTGCGTCCCGGGCCTGGCTGTCGGTACCGGGCGCGGGCGAGGGCCTGATCATCTCGGTCACGCTGGACGATCCGGCGGACCAGATGGCCCAGCAGGAGGTGCTGAGCGCCATCGCGTTCGCGGCCGAGGTGGCCGGGCCCAAAGCCCCCTTCCCGGTCGACGTGGCCTTCCCGGGCGAGCACGAGCTGGATGACGTGGACCGCTGGATCACCGAGCATGCGACCCCCTTCCACCTGCGGGCCTGAGCCACCCGCCGGATAGGGTCCCAGCATGGGCGCGGACCGCAGGGTGATCACTGGCACCACGCGGCTGGTCAGTGTGCCGTACGTGCCTGAGATCCGGCTGCACCAGGCCGAGGACCCGTTCACGGTGTGGGAGCAGACCGAGAGCGTGGCCGGGCAGGCCGGCCTGCCTCCGCCGTTCTGGGCCTTCGCCTGGGCCGGCGGCCAGGCGCTGGCCCGCTACCTGCTCGACCATCCCGAACTGGTGGCCGGGCGCCAGGTGCTGGACCTGGCCTCCGGATCGGGACTGGTGGCCATCGCCGCGGCCCGCTGCGGGGGCCGCCCGGTACTGGCCGTGGACGTGGACAAACTGGCCGTGCGGGCCATCTCGGTGAACGCGGCGGCCAACGGTGCCCGGGTCCAGCCGGTTCAGGCCGACCTGCTCGACGGGGGCGCTGAGGAAGCCACGGTGGTGCTGTGCGCGGACGCGTTCTATGAGGAAGAGCTGGCCGGGCGGGTCCTGGGGTTCCTGCACCGCGCCCGGGCCGGTGGCGCGCGGGTGTTCGTCGGGGATCCCGGCCGGGCGTTCCTGCGCACCGCCGGCTTCGTCCCGCTCGAGACGTATGAGATCCCGGTCACGGTGGCCCTGGAGGGCGTGAGCAGCAAGCAGGCCACGGTCTATGAGGTCACCGGTTCAGGCGGGGCGTGAGCATGCCGCTTTCCCTCACCGCCCTGCTGTCGCAGGCCCTGGTGGCGTTGACGATCGAGTTCGACAACGAGGCCGAGCACCAGATGCCGCACCGGACCACGCGCGGTGACCAGCCCGGCCTGCGCGGCGTGTGGCTGGTGTCGATGGCCATGTGGCTCAACTGCATGCAGTACGTCACCGGCGAGCCCATGCTGGTCAGCGAGCTGGAACAGCGGGCCAGGACCAGCACCAACCTGGACGGCATGCGGCGCTGGGGATACGTGGTGCTGGAGTCGCAGTCCGATGGCGACCCGAAACGCAAGCCGGAGGATCTGACCATCACGGCCACCGCGCGCGGGCGGCAGGCCCAGCAGGTGTGGCGGCCGCTGGCCGCGGCCATCGAGGAACGCTGGCGGGACCGGTTCGGGCGGCCCGGGCTGGACCAGCTGCGTGCGGCCCTGACCGCGGTGGCCGGGCAGATCGAGGTGGACCTGCCCGACTGCATGCCGATCCTGGGCTACGGGCTGTTCAGCGGGCGGCACGACTACGCCCGCCGGGAGCCGGCCGCCGAGCCGGATCTCCCGCTGCCGGTGCTGCTGGCCCGGGTGCTGCTCGGCTTCACCATCTGGTTCGAGCAGCGCTCGACGCTGTCGCTGGCGGTGCACGCCAACCTGCTGCGGGTGCTGGACACCGGCGGGGTACTGGTCAAAGACCTGCCCGTGCGCAGCGGGGTGTCGAAGGAGGCCATCGCCATGGCCCTGGGCCTGCTGACCAGGTCCGGCCTGGCCGTGGTGGGCGAGGCTCCTGGTGGCGGCCGGTTCAAGGCGGCCCGGCTCACGAACCGGGGCCAGGAGGCCCAGCGGGCCTGCACCGATGTGATGGGCCAGTTCGACACCCGGGCCGGGCAGCGGTTCGGCCATGACGCCGTGGCCGGGCTGCGGGCCGCCCTGGAGCCGCTGGCTGGCGACCCGGGCGACCCGGCGCACAGCCCGCTGATGGCCGGCCTGGAGCCGTACCCGGACAACTGGCGGGCGGATGTGCGGCCGGCGCGGACGCTGCCGCACTTCCCGATGGTCCTGCACCGCGGGGGTTTCCCGGACGGCAGCTAGGATCGCGCCGGAGGTGGTTCCCTCTAATGACTGATGATTTGTCGAAAGAAGCGCATGCCCGCTCGTTCGGGACGGCCGCAGCCACCTACGAGCGCGGACGGCCGCCTTATCCCCCGGAGGCACTGGACTGGCTGCTGCCGCCGGGCGCGCGGCGCGTGCTCGACCTGGGCGCGGGCACCGGGAAGCTGACCCGGGAGCTGGTGGCGCGCGGCCTGGACGTGGTGGCGGTAGAACCGCTGGAGGGCATGCGGGAGCAGCTGAGCCAGGTACTGCCCGGCACCACGGTGCTGGACGGCTCGGCCGAGCTCCTCCCGCTGCCGGACGGGTCGGTGGACGCCGTGCTGGCCGCGCAGGCCTGGCACTGGGTGACCCCGGAGCGGGCCGCCCCGGAGGTGGCCCGGGTGCTGGTTACCGGCGGCACGCTCGGCCTGGTCTGGAACGAGCGGGACGAGGGGGAGCCCTGGGTCACCGAACTGAATCAGATCGTCAGCGAACAGGGCCGGAAGCTGGCCGCCGACGCCATGCGGGTCGGCAACGACCACGATCATCCGCGGGTAGGGCCGCCGTTCGGGCCGCTGGAGCTGCATCAGGTGCGCTGGGCCCACCAGACCAGCGTGCCCGAGGTCGTGGACATGATCGCTTCGCGCAGCTACGTGATCCTGCTGCCCGCCGATCAGCGCGACCGCCTGCTGACCAGCGTGCGGCAACTGCTCCTGACCCACCCGGGGCTGGCCGGGCGGCCCGGCATCGCCTTTCCCTACGTCACGTGGTGCTGGAGAACCCGGCGCCCGTGAGGGGCACCCGGGGCCCGTCCTCCACCACTCAGAGGTTGAAGCCCAGGGCGCGCAGCTGCTCCCGGCCGTCCTCGGTGATGTGCTCCGGGCCCCACGGCGGCAGCCACACCCAGTTGATGCGGAAGTCGTTGACCACGCCTTCCAGGGCCTCGCGGGCCTGGTCCTCGATCACGTCGGTGAGCGGGCAGGCCGCACTGGTCAGCGTCATGTCGATGGCGACGTTGCGCTGGGAGTCCAGGGTGACGCCGTAGACCAGGCCGAGGTCGACGACGTTGATCCCGAGTTCGGGGTCGACGACGTCGCGGAGGGCCTCGAGGATGTCCTCGTTCTCAGAGTTTCCCGCCAGCGGGGCCACTGAGGCCTCGGCCGCGGGGGCTCCGGTTTCTTCGGCTGCGGGTGCGGTCGTGTTCTCGGTCATGATGGAAGTCCCGTTTCCTGGTGCTGGGGGGGCTCGGCCAGGGCCTGGCTGGTGGCGTCTTTCCAGGCCATCCAGCCGAGTAGCGCGCACTTGATTCGCGCCGGGTACCTGGAGACGCCGGCGAAGGCCACCGCGTCCTCCAGCACCCGCTCGTCCGGCTCGGCCTCGCCTTTGGACTGCATGAGCTTGAGGAACTCCTGCGTGATCGCCATGGCCTCGCCGACCGGCTTGCCGATGACCAGGTCGGTCATGATCGACGCGCTGGCCTGGCTGATCGAGCAGCCGAGGCTGTCGTAGGACACGTCGGTCACCACTGGGCCGTCGTCGGCCTTCTTCAGCGAGACCCGCAGGGTCACCTCATCACCGCAAGTCGGGTTGACGTGATGGACCTCTGCGTCGTACGGCTCCCGCAGCCCCTTGTGGTGGGGGCTGCGGTAGTGGTCCAGGATGATCTCCTGGTACAGCGACTGGATCTGCATATGAGCCCTAGTTGCTTGGTCCCGGACATTATTCCCCGGTCAACCCGGATTCCCCGGATCGGCCGGCTGATCCCGCTACACCACGCCGAAGAACTTCTGCGCCTGCCGGATGCCGTCCGCCAGGGCCGCGACTTCCTCGTGGGTGTTGTACAGGTAAAACGAGGCCCGGGTACTGGCCTGCACGCCGAGCTTGCGGTGCAGCGGCCAGGCGCAGTGGTGGCCGGCCCGGACCGCGATACCCAGCTCGTCCAGGATCTGGCTCACGTCGTGCGGGTGCACCCCGTCAACCTCGAAGGAGATGGTCGTGCCCCGGTCCCCGGGCTGATCCGGGCCGAGGACGCGCAGCCCGTCGATGTCCCCCAGCCGGGTCAGCGCGTCCGCGAGCAGGGCCTGCTCGTGGGCGTGCACTGCGTCCAGGCCGATTTCGCTCAGGTAATCCATGGCCACGCTCAGCCCGGCCGCCTCGGCGATCGGCATCGTCCCGGCCTCGAACTTGTGCGGCGGCGGGGCGAACGTCGAGTGGTCCATCCAGACGGTCTCGATCATCTCTCCGCCGCCCAGGAACGGTGGCATCTCGTTCAGCAGTTCGCGGCGGCCCCAGAGCACGCCGATTCCGGTCGGGCCGCACAGCTTGTGGCCGGTGAAGCCGACGAAGTCGGCCCCCAGGTCCTGCACGTTGACCGGCATGTGCGGCACCGACTGGGCGGCATCGGCCAGCACCAGCGCGCCCACGGCGTGAGCCGCCTCCGCGATCTGCCGGACCGGGTTGACCGTGCCGAGCACGTTGGACTGGTGGACCACGGCGACCAGCTTGGTGCGCTCGTTGATCAGCTCGCCGATCGTGGACAGGTCCAGGCGCCCCTCAGGGGTGACCTCGAACCAGCGCAGTGTGGCCCCGGTGCGCTGGCAGAGTAGCTGCCAGGGCACGAGATTGGAGTGGTGCTCCATCTCGGTGACCACGATTTCGTCGCCGGGGCCGAGCCGGAAGCGGCTCTCGGCGGGCGCGGGCGCACCCCCGAAGACCGAGGCGTTACCCAGCGAGTAGGCGACCAGGTTGATGGCCTCGGAGATGTTCTTGGTGAACACCACCTCGGACTCGTCCGCGGCGCCGATGAACCCGGCCGCCTTGATGCGGGCCCCCTCGTAGGCCTCGGTGGCCTCCTCGGACAGCTGATGCGTGGCGCGGTGGATATTGGCGTTGTGCCGTTCGTAGAAGGCGGTCATCGCGTCGATGACCTGGCGCGGCTTCTGCGAGGTGTTGGCGCTGTCCAGGTAGGTCAGCGGCCGGCCGCCGCGGACCTGCCGGTCCAGGATCGGGAAGTCCTTCCGGATCCGCGCTACGTCCAGGGTCATGACAGCGCCCCGGCCGCGGCCTGCTCCTTGATGAACTTCTCGTAGCCGTTGCTCTCGAGCTCCTCGGCCAGCTCCTGGCCGCCGCTGCGGACGATCCGGCCGCCCACGAACACGTGCACGAAGTCCGGCTGCACGTAACGCAGGATGCGGGTGTAGTGGGTGATCAGCAGGACGCCGTGACCTTCACCCCCGCGGAACCGGTTGATTCCCTCGGACACCACCTTGAGCGCATCGATGTCCAGCCCGGAGTCGGTCTCGTCCAGCACCGCGATCTTCGGCTGGAGCAGCTCCAGCTGGAGCACCTCGTGCCGCTTTTTCTCACCGCCGGAGAAACCCTCGTTCAGGTTGCGCTCGGCGAAGGCCGGGTCGATGGACAGATCGGCCATGGCCTTGCGCATGTTCTTCATGAACTCACGCAGCTTGGGGGCTTCCCCCTGGACCGCGGTGACCGCCGTGCGCAGGAAATTCGACACCGACACGCCGGGCACTTCCACCGGGTACTGCATGGCCAGGAACAGGCCGGCCCGGGCGCGGGCGTCCACGCTCATGGCCAGCACGTCTTCGCCGTCCAGCGTGACCGTGCCCGAGGTGACGTGGTACTTGGGGTGGCCCGCGATCGCGTAGGCCAGAGTGGACTTGCCGGACCCGTTCGGGCCCATGATCGCGTGCGTCTCGCCCGCGTTGACGTCGAGGTCGACGCCGCGCAGGATCTCACGCTGAGCGCCGTTCGCCTCCTCGACGTTCACGTGCAGATCGCGGATCTCAAGGGTCGCCATATCTCAGTTCTCCAGAATTTCTTTTAACAAGCTCAGCTGACCGCGACGTAGACGTCGCCATCTTCGGTTCTGACCGGGTAGACGGGCACCGGCTGGGTGGCCGGGGGTCCGGTGGGGACCCCGGTTCGCACGTCGAAGCAGGATCCGTGCAGCCAGCACTCGATCGTGTGGTCGTACACCTCACCCTCCGACAGCGGCACCTCGGCGTGTGAGCACACGTCCTGCAGCGCGTGCACCTCGCCCCCGGCCCGCACCACCGCGACCGGGGTACCGTTCAGGTCCACGCCGAGCGCGCCGTCCTCGGGCACGTCGGCCAGGGCGCAGGCGCGAACGAACGTGCGGACGCCGCGGCCAGACTCGGCCCCGGGAGCGGTACCGGGAGACTGCGGGCTGCTCATGCCAGCTCCGCCTCGACCACCCCGGCCACCCGGTCGCGCACCTCGCCCACTTCGATCCTGGCCAGCAGTTCGCCGAAGAAACCACGGATGACCAGCCGCCGGGCGTCGGCGAACGGGATGCCCCGGGCCATCAGGTAGAACAGGTGGATGTCCTCCAGCCGGCCGTTGGCGCTGGCGTGCCCGGCCCCGGTGATCTCACCGGTCAGGATCTCCAGGTTGGGCACTGAATCGGCCCGGGCGCCGTCGGTGAGGACCAGGTTCCGGTTGTATTCGTAGGTGTCGGTCCCGGTCGCGCTGGGCTCGATCAGCACGTCGCCGATCCAGACGCTGTGGGCCTCATCGCCCTGCAGGGCGCCCTTGTAGAGCACCCGGCTCTTGCAGTCCGGCGCGCTGTGCTCGACGAACAGCCGGTGCTCCTGGTGCTGCCCGGCGTCGGTGATGTAGAGCCCGTTCAGCTCGGCGTCGCCGCCCCGGCCGGCGTAGGTGACGGACGGGACGATCCGGACCACGTCGCCGCCCAGGGTCACGACCGTGTGCGAGATCCTCGCGTCCCGGCCCAGCCGCATGTGGTGGTGGGACAGGTGCACCGCGTCGCCGGCCCAGTCCTGCAGGCTGACCACGCTCAGCGCGGCGCCGTCGGCCACCAGCAGCTCGACGTTGTCGGCGTAGGTGGCGCTGCCACGGTGGTCGATCACCACGGTGGCGCGGGCCATCGGGCCCACGTCGATCACGGTGTGGCCGAAAGCTGCGCCGGCCGCGCCCTGGCCGCGCACGGTGATCACGGTCGGCGCGGAGGTCACCGCCTCGGCGGGCACGGTGATCACGGTGGCGTCGGTGAACGAGGCGTAGGCCCGGGCACTGACCCGGTCCGTGGGCATGTACGAGGCTCCCACCCGGGGGTCACCGCGCTGGGCCTTTTCCGCCTTGACCTCGGGCGCGGGCCCGACCTCCACGGTGACCGCGCCCGCGGGCAGCGGGCCGGCCCCGTGCAGGCCGCGCAGGCGGCGCAGCGGGGTGAACCGCCACTCCTCCTCGCGGCCGGTCGGGACCTCGAAGTCGGCCGGGTCGTATGAGGCATGCTCGTGCAGCCGGGAGACGGGCGTCCCGGATTCGACCGCGCTCTGGAGGGCTGTCATCAGCCGACCGACCCCTCCATCTGGAGCACGATCAGCCGGTTCAGCTCAAGCGCGTACTCCATCGGGAGCTCGCGCGCGATCGGCTCGACGAAGCCGCGGACGATGGTGGCCATCGCCTCGTCCTCGGTCATGCCCCGGCTCATCAGGTAGAACAGCTGATCCTCGGAGATCTTGGAGACTGAGGCCTCGTGGCCCATCTCCACGTCATCCTCGCGCACGTCCACGTACGGGTAGGTGTCGGACCGGCTGATCGTGTCCACCAGCAGCGCGTCGCATTTGACCGTCGACCTGGAGTGCTCGGCGCCCTCCTGGACCTGGACCAGGCCGCGGTAGGAGGTCCGGCCGCCGCCGCGGGCCACCGACTTGGACACGATGGTGGACGAGGTGTTCGGCGCGCAGTGGACCATCTTGGACCCGGCGTCCTGGTGCTGGCCTTCACCGGCGAACGCGACCGACAGCGTCTCACCCTTGGCGTGCTCACCCATCAGGTAGACCGCCGGGTACTTCATCGTGACCTTGGAGCCGATGTTGCCGTCGATCCACTCCATCGTCGCGCCCTGCTCGCAGATGGCCCGCTTGGTGACCAGGTTGTAGACGTTGTTCGACCAGTTCTGGATCGTGGTGTACCGGCAGCGGGCGTCCTTCTTCACGATGATCTCGACCACCGCGGAGTGCAGCGAGTCGGACTTGTAGATCGGCGCGGTGCAGCCCTCGACGTAGTGCACGTAGGCGCCCTCGTCCACGATGATCAGCGTCCGCTCGAACTGGCCCATGTTCTCGGTGTTGATCCGGAAGTAGGCCTGCAGCGGGATGTCCACGTGCACGCCCTTCGGCACGTAGATGAACGAGCCACCGGACCACACCGACGTGTTCAGCGCGGCGAACTTGTTGTCACCGGCCGGGATCACGGTGGCGAAGTACTCCTGGAACAGCTCGGGGTGCTCGCGCAGCGCCGTGTCGGTGTCGAGGAAGATCACACCCTTCTCCTCGAGGTCCTCACGGATCTTGTGGTAGACGACCTCGGACTCGTACTGGGCCGCGACCCCGGCGATCAGCCGCTGCTTCTCGGCCTCGGGGATGCCCAGCCGGTCGTAGGTGTTCTTGATGTCGGCGGGCAGGTCGTCCCAGCTCTCGGCCTGCTTCTCGGTCGACCGGACGAAGTACTTGATGTTGTCGAAGTCGATCTCGGACAGGTCGGCGCCCCAGGTCGGGAGCGGCTTGCGGCCGTACATGCGCAGTCCGCGCAGGCGCAGGTCCAGCATCCACGCGGGCTCTTTCTTCTTGCCCGAGATGTCGCGGACCACGTCCTCGGACAGGCCGCGCCGCGCGGACGCGCCGGCCACGTCGCTGTCGGCCCAGCCGAACTTGTACGCACCGAGGCCGTCAAGCTGGTCGTTAGCGGTCGTCGTCATATGAAGAGCCCTCCGGACCCTGAAATGTGTTCGGCGTTCGCCCCGGACTCAGCTGGGTCCGGGGTGGTCTGCTTTTCTGCCAGAGAGCGGCAGGTCACGTGGGTGGTGCAGATGCCGTCGCCGTGGGCGATGGTAGCCAGCCGCCGCACCGGAACGCCCAGCAGGCGGCTGAACGCTTCGGTCTCGGCCTCACACAGCTGCGGGAACTCGGCGGCCACGTGAGCCACCGGGCAGTGGTGCTGGCACAGTTGCGCGCCCCCGGAGCCGGCCGCGGCCTGTTCCGCTGCGGGCGCGGCCACGGTCGAGGCGGCGTAGCCGTCCGCGGACAGCGCGTCGGCCAGGGCCTCGACCCGCTCCCCCGGCGCGGCCGCGGCCACGGCCGGGGAGTACCGGCGTTCCAGCTCGGCGACCTGGTGGCGGGCGAACTCCCCGACCGCCGCCGGGCCGGCCGTCTGGGCCAGGAACCGCAGTGCGCTGCTGGCCAGGTCGTCGTAGCCGTGCTCGAATGCGCTCCGGCCCGCGTCGGTGATCGCAAACAGCCGGGCGGGTCGCCCCCGGCCCCGGCTGGCGTAGGTGCGGGCGGTGCGGCTTTCGATCAGCCCCTCGGCCAGCAGGTGGTCCAGGTGGCGGCGGATGGCGGCCGGGGTCAGGCCGAGCCGTCCCCCGATCACCGAGGCCGTGGCGGGCCCCAGCTCCAGGATCAGCCGCGCCACCCGGGCCCGGGTGCCGCGCTCGGCCTGCGCCTGGGCGGGCAGCTTCGCGGACAGCTCACCCACGGGCCGCGGCGAGGCCGCCCGCTGGTCTGAAGTAGCTGTCCGCATGTTTTTCACAACGCGAGTATGCCGTAAATAAGTCCGATGCTGCAAAGTTTACCGAACGCAGGTGTGACGTAATTAGCCGGGCGCCACCGGGGACCGCGGGCCCGTACCCTGGGCCCATGGTTACGCCTCGACCGGACGTGGCCGACCTCCTGGACGTCCGGATCCCGGCCGGCGGCAGGGTCATCATCGTCAGCGATCTGCACCTGCCGCCCGAGTGCTCGGCCGTCTCCGGGCGGTCCTGTGCCGTGGTGGCCGGCCGGCTGGCCGAGCTGACCGGCCCGCTGACCGTGGTGATGGCCGGTGACGTGCTCGAGTTGCTGGGCCACCCGGAGGCCACGGCGGCGGAGATCCTCCGTGCGCACGAGGACCTGGCCGGGGCGCTGGCCGCGGTGGCGGCCCGCGGCGGCCAGGTGATCTACGCCATCGGCAACCACGACGCCGACCTGGCCTGGGACGTCAAGAACGCCGACGCGGTGCGCGACCTGACCGGGGCCCAGCTGTGCCTGGCCGCCGACCTGTTGCTGCCGGACGGCGGCAAGGTACGGGTCGAGCACGGCCACCAGCTCGATCCCTACAACTGCTTTCATGATCAGCGGAACCGCCTGGACACCCCGCTCGGCCACCACATCGTCCGGGAGGTCCTGCCCCGGATCGAATTCCTCGGCCGCGGCTGGCTGGACGGGGCGCACGAGATGGCCGATCCGGCCGACTTCCCGTCGTTCGTCGGCTCCCGGCTGTTCTACCGCAAGCTGATCCGGCACGCCTGGTGGCTGCTGCTGATCCCGGTCCTGGCGCTGCTGGCCCTGCGGGTCTCGGAGATTTTCGAGCTGGAGACCCGCTACCCGGACACGACCCGCTGGGTGCACGGCGCCCGGGTCCTCGGCTACGGGGCGGTGGCCGACCTGATCGTGGTGGCCGCCATCATCGCCATCGTGTCCCGCCGGGCGTGGACGTCGATCAGCGAGCTGGCCCTGGCCGAACGGGGCTACGGGCAGAACCACGGCGCCCGGCAGCGGGCGGCCGACCTCACTGCCGACGGGTACCGGGGCTTCCTGTCCGGGCACACCCATCACCCCGAGCTCAGCACTTGCGGGGCGGGCTTCTACGGCAACGCCGGCTCGTGCACCACGGTGGTGGAGGCGGCTCCGACCCGGCTCGGCATGCCCTCGGCCTACCTGCGGGCCCAGCAGATCTCCTGGGTGGAGCTCTGCGGTCCGGCGGTCGCGGGGACGTCCCGCGCGGAGCTGTGGACCGCGCGGATCGACCTGCCCGGTGGCACCCGGCTGGAACGGTTCGCGGCCCGCGGCCGCCACCGGTTCACCGCCACCCCGACGGTGGTGGGCTCGTGGCCGGACGGCCCGGACTGGGCGGGCGGAGGTCCCGCGGGGCGGGAACGACCATAGACTCGCGAGCGTGAGCGCCGCCCCCGCCGTCGAGATCGCGAGCCTGGTGAAGCGGTACCGGCACGCGCTCGCGGTCGACGGGCTGACGCTGACCGCGGCCCGCGGTGAGGTCACGTCGATTCTCGGCCCCAACGGGGCCGGCAAGACCACCGCGATCGAGATCTGCGAGGGATACCGGAACGCGGACGCCGGCCTGGTCCGGGTGCTGGGCCTGGATCCGGCCCGCGACGCGCGGGCCCTGCGGCCCCGGGTCGGGGTCATGCTGCAGGCCGGCGGGGTACCTCCGGCCGTCCCGGCCGCGGAGTACCTGCGCTTGCTGGCCCGGTTTCACGCCCATCCCCTGGATCCGGCGGAGCTACTGGACCGGGTCGGCCTGACCGAGGCGGCCCGCACCCCGTACAAACGGCTGTCCGGCGGCCAGCAGCAGCGGCTCGGCCTGGCCGCCGCGGTGATCGGCCGTCCCGAGCTGGTGTTCCTGGACGAGCCGACCGCGGGGATGGATCCGCAGGCGCGCCACGCCACCTGGGACCTGATCACCGAGCTGCGCGACTCCGGGGTGGCCGTGATCTTGACCACACACTTCATGGACGAGGCGGAGCGGCTTTCGGATCAGGTGGCCATCATCGACCGGGGGCGCCTGGTGGCGGGGGGCACTCCGGCCGAGCTGTGCGGCGGCGCGGGCCAGCTGCGGTTCCGGGCCGGGCCCGGGCTGGACACCGACGGCCTGGTGGCCGCGCTCCCGGACGGCAGCGCGGCCAAGGAATCCCCCGCCGGGCACTACGTCCTCGAGGTCCCGGACGGGGTGACCCCGCGGCTGCTGGCCTCGGTGACTGCGTGGTGTGCCGAGCACGGCGTGCTGGCGACCAGCCTGCGGATCGAGAGCCGCACCCTGGAGGACGTGTTCCTGGAGCTGACCGGCAGGGGGCTGCGCCAGTGACCGTCACCGACCCGGGACCCACGGGTACCTTCGCCCCGGCGCCGGGAGCGGCCCCGATGCGCCAGATGATCGCCGCGCAGACGGTGATGGAGACCCGGATGCTGCTGCGCAACGGCGAGCAGCTCACCGTGACCATGATCATCCCGCTGGTCCTGCTGGCCATGTTCAGCCTGGAGCCGCTGGTCAGCGTGGGCGGCCGCCGCATAGACTTCCTGGCCCCCGGCATCATCGCGCTGGCCGTGATGTCCACCGCCTTCACCAGCCAGGCCATCGCCACCGGGTTCGAACGCCGCTACGGGGTACTCAAGCGGCTCGGCGCCGAGCCGCTGTCCCAGGCCGGCCTGATCTCGGCCAAGACCGCCAGCGTGATCGCGATCGAGCTGCTGCAGGCCGCGGTGATCACCGCGGTCGCGTTCGGGCTAGGCTGGCACCCCCACGCCCGTGCGCTGGCCTTCCTCACCGTGCCGCTGCTGGTGCTGGCGGGCACCGCCGCGTTCAGCGGGCTGGCCCTGCTGATGGCGGGCGCACTGCGGGCCGAGGCCACCCTGGCGCTGGCCAACCTGATCTACATCGTGCTGCTCGGCCTGGGCGGGGTGGTCTTCCCGCTGTCCAAGTTCCCGGCCGCGGCGCACCCGTACCTCACCCTGCTGCCCACCGGCGCGCTGGCCACCGGGCTGCGCTCGGTGCTGGCCAGCGAGGCCGGGGTGCCGGTCCGGGACCTGATCGTGCTGGCGGTGTGGGCCGTGGCCGCCATCGGCCTGGCGGCCCGCACGTTCCGCTGGGAGTGAGTACCGGAATCCGGGAGCCGGGCGCCCCGGGTTCACGGACCGGACCCGGGCAAAGCTCCCGGGCGGTGGCCGGGTCGGCCGCCCTGGTGCTGAGCGGTATCGTCTCCACCCAAATTGGCGCGGGCCTGGCCGCCCGGCTGTTCCATCAGGCCCCCGCGGCGGCCGTGACCGGACTGCGGCTGTGGGCCGCGGCCACCGTGCTGCTCGTCGTGTCCGCACGCGGGGTGACGGCCGCGGTGCGCGGGGTGGCCCGCCGCCGGGCGTGGCGGGACGCGCTGACCGTGCTCGGCTTCGGTTTGTGCCTGGGCGCCATGAATTTCGTGTTCTACCAGGCCATCGACCGGATCCCGCTCGGCGTCGCGGTGACCATCGAGTTCCTCGGACCGCTGACGGTGGCGGTGGCGGGCTCGCGCCGCCTGCTCGACCTGGTCTGGGTGGCGCTGGCCGCGGCCGGCGTGGTGCTGCTCACCGGCGGGGACACCGGCCACCTCAACGTGGCCGGCGTCATCTTCGCCGGGCTGTCCGCCGTGGGCTGGGGCGGCTACATCATGTTCAGTGTGGCCACCGGCCGCCGCTTCCACGGGGCCAGCGGGCTGACCCTGGCCATGATCGTGGCCGCCGTGGCCGTCACCCCGGTGGCCGCGGCCACCGCGGCGCCCGGGCTGGGCCGGATGCCGGTTCTGCTCACCGGGGCCGGGGTGGGGGTGCTGTCGTCGGCCATCCCCTACGGCCTGGAGATGCAGGCGCTGCGGTGGCTCCCGTCGGGCGTATTCGGCATCTGGATGAGCGTCGAGCCGGCCGTGGCCGCACTGATCGGCCTGCTCCTGCTGGGACAGCACCTGTCCCTGGCCGAATGGGCCGCCGTCAGCTGTGTGGTCGCGGCCAGCATCGGCGCCGCGGCAGCCGGCTCGGGGAAGGTCTCCTACGATGGGTAGTGTGCCCGCCCAACCCGCGCCCCCGGCCACCCCCGGCGCGCCCGCGCGCCCCGCTCTGCAACGGGCCTGGGAGCTGATCTCCGGGCCCGTGCTGCGGCCCAGTCCCGCGTCGCTGCGCGGGCTGGCGCTGTCCGCGCTGGTGGCCAACGTGGTCATCATGTCCACCGGCGAGGCCGTCCGGCTCAGCAAGTCCGGACTGGGCTGCCCGGACTGGCCGGACTGCACCAGCCGGAGCCTGGCCGCTGCGAGCACGGCCGGGCAGACCACGCTCAACACCTGGATCGAGTTTGGCAACCGGCTGCTGAACTTCCCGCTCGTGGTGATCGCCGGGCTCACCTTCATCGCGGCCTGCTGCTACCGGCCGCCCGGCGCCGCCCGGCGCCGCAAGGACCTGATCTGGCTGGCCGCGGCGCTGCCGGGCGGGGTGGTGGCCCAGGCCGTGGTGGGCGGGATCACCGTGCTGACCAGGCTCAACCCGGCCTGGGTGGCGGCCCACTTCATGCTGTCCACCGCCATCGTCGCGGCTGCGGCTGTGCTGCACGTCCGGGTGCAGGAGGGCGACGGGCCGGCCGTGCCCGCGGTCCGCCGGGACCTGCGGATCATCGGGGCCACGCTGGTGGGCGCGGTGGCGCTCACGTTCGCGGCGGGCACCGTGGTCACCGGCACCGGGCCGCTGGCCGGCAACGCGGCGGCCAAGCGCTTCCCGCTGCCGTTCGTCGGGGTGACCCAGTTCCATGCGGACATCGGCTGGGTCATCGCCGCCCTGAGCTTCGCCCTGCTGATCGGGCTGCCGCTGTCCGGCGCGCCGCGCCGGGCGGTGCGCCGGATCTGCCTGATGGCCGGGCTGACCCTGGCCCAGGGCGCGATCGGGTACGCGCAGTACTTCACCGGCCTGCCCGCCGGGCTGGTCTGGGTGCACGTCACGGTGGCCGTGGTCATCTGGGTGGTGACCGTGCGGCTGTACCTGGCCATGCGCGACCGCGGCCCGCTCCCGGCGGCCCCCCCGCCCCGGGCGGAAACCCCCGGGCAGCTGCCGGTTACCGCTCCGGCCCCCGGGGCATGACCGGGGGCGGCACCGTCGCCCGGTAGGACATCGGCTGGGCAAAGGCGGACGTGTCGCTCCCGGTCCACGGCGTGGGCGGCGGGGCGGGCTGGCGCCGGAGGAACTCGCCGCGGGCCCGTTGCATCAAGCTGAGGAGCCCCTGCTGGCTCTGGGCGAACTGGCGCCGGGTGATCACCCCGCGGGCGGCCTTCTGGTGCAGCAGGGCCAGCTCGGTCGTGGCCAGCTGGTAGTCGCTCATGGCCCGGGCGGCGGCCATGCCGCCGCTGGCCCGGGCCCAGTTGCGGGCCCGCTGCCGGTCCTTCAGCGAGCTCAGCATCGCGATGTCGCGTTCGGTGATCAGGCCGGTGCCCTCATACCCGGGCAGGTAGGACCGGATCTCGCCCACGAGGTGGCGCCGGTCGGCCCGGATGACCTGGTACAGCACGATCAGCAGGACGAGCAGGAACACGTAGGCCGCCAGCGTGCCGGCCAGACCGAAGATGGACAGCCCGTTCCACATCGCGTGCAGGCTTACCGCGGCCACCCAGCCCAGTGGCAGCGCCCAGCCGCGGTCCCGGTGCGAGGCCGCATAGGCGGCGCCGATACCGGTCATGGAGGTGAAGGTGGGATGCAGGAAGGGGGACAGCACGCCGCGCAGCACGAACGTGTAGCCGAGTAGCTGGGCCCCGCCGTGGACCGGGTTGATCTCAGCGTTGATGTAGTAGCCGATGTTCTCGGTCATGGCGAACCCGATCCCGACCATGGCCGCGTAGACGATGCCGTCGGTCGGGCCGTCCAGCTCCTGGCGGCGCCAGCGGACCAGCCAGACCAGGAACAGGCCCTTGAGCGTCTCCTCCACCACCGGCGCGCCCGCGGTGGCCGAGACGTACTGCCCGGCCGAGGCGCCGAGCGCGGGCTGGGTGATGTACTCCAGGCCGGCGGTGTTGATGATGATGGCGGCCAGGGCGGCGATGCCCGCCCCCCACAGGAACCCGAACGCCAGGTTGACCCGTGGTTCGGGCTCCAGCCGGTCGATGAACGCGACCACCGAGATCAGCAGCGGCACCGGGGCCAGGGCCAGCGGCAGCGCCACGAAGAACGGCGCCGCGCTGTGCCCCGACGCCTTGGCCTGCGCCAGTTCGATGCCGAAGACCAGGAGCACGCACAGCGCGGCCACGATGATACCGATGATGACCCCGACCCGGGCCCGGCCCGGCGTCCGGCCCTCGGCGACCGCTCTCGGGTCGAATACCGGTGCGGGCATCCCCATGCCTGGACCCTACTATCAGGCCGGTGGGCGAATTCCAGCGCCGGGAGATCATCGCTCTGGCCGTGCCCGCCCTCGGCGCGCTGGTCGCCGAGCCGCTGTTCCAGCTGTGCGACTCGGCCATCGTCGGGCACCTGGGCGCGGCCCAGCTGGCCGGGCTCGGCGCGGCCGGGGCGGCGCTGGCCACCCTGGTCAACGTGTGCATCTTCCTGGCCTACGGCACCACCTCGGCGGTGGCGCGCCGGATGGGCGCGGGCGACCTGCGCGGGGCGGTGCGCCACGGTGTGGACGGCATGTGGGTGGCGCTGCTGCTCGGCGCGGTCATCGCCGCGGTTGCCGTGCCGCTGGCCGGGCCGATCGCCCGGGCGTTCGGCGCGTCGGCCGCCGCCACCGGCTACGCCGTGACCTACCTGCAGATCTCTGCGGCCGGGGTGCCGGCCATGCTGCTGGTACTGGCGGGCACCGGCATCCTGCGCGGGCTTCAGGACACCCGGGTGCCGCTGGCCGTGGCGGCCATCGGCGCGGTCCTCAACGTGGTGCTCAACTACCTGCTGGTCTACCCGGCCGGCCTGGGCATCGCCGGGTCGGCCACCGGGACCGTGATCGCCCAGGTTGGCATGGCCGTGGCTTACGCCACGGTGGCCGTGCGGGCCGCCCGGCGGCACGGCGCCCGCCTGCGGCCGGACTGGGCCGGCCTGCGCGCCGGCGCCGGAGCGTCGTTCGCGCTGCTGGTGCGGACCGCGGCGCTGCGGGCGTACCTGCTGATCGCGGTGGGCATCGCGGCCCGCTCCGGAACCGCCGCGCTGGCCGCGCACACCGTGGCCACGAACCTGTGGAACACCCTGGCCCTGGCCCTGGACGCGCTGGCCATCGCCGCCCAGGCCATCGTGGGCCACGCCCTGGGCGCCGGCGATGTGGCCGGGGCCCGCTCCGCCACCGCCCGGATGTGCTGGTGGGGACTGTGGCTCGGGGTGGTGGCGGGCGTGGCGGTGGCGGCCACGCGGCCGCTGTACGTGCCGCTGTTCACCCCGGACCGCACGGTCCAGGTCCTGCTGTCCGGGGTCATGGTGCTCGTCGCGGTCTACCAGCCCGTGTCCGGGGTGGTGTTCGTCCTCGACGGAGTGCTGATCGGTGCGGGTGACAACCGGTTCCTGGCCGTGGCCAGCATCGCCACCACAGCGGTGTTCGTGGCCTGCGCATACGGATTCCGGGCGGCCGGCGGCGGCCTGGCCGGACTCACCGGGCTGTGGCTGTCCATCGGCGCGTTCATGCTGGCCCGGCTGATCGCCCTCAGCGTGCGGGCCCGGTCCGGGGCGTGGGCCGTCACCGGTGCGCGCCGCTGACGCCACCGGTGAACAAACGATGTCCGTACGGTCAAGAGATCGCCGCCGGGACCTCACGCGGCGCATCGGGCCCGGCCTGGCGCGCCGGGAGGGATAGGCTCGATCATGTACTTTGGCCCGCGGTTTGACCGGGGGCTTTTCGCCTGCCCGGACTGGGGTAGGTGGGTGCGCGTGTAACGGCCGTGCCCATACGGTTCGCACGCCGAGAGAGGAGCCGTGACTTAACGGTGGCAAGTGAGCAGATGAACAAGCTCGAATGGTCCGACCTGGACGAGCGCACCGTCAACCTGGTCCGGGTCCTGGCCATGGACGCGGTGGAGAATGAGGGCTCCGGTCACCCCGGAACGGCGATGAGCCTGGCCCCGGCCGCCTACCTGCTGTACCAGCGGATCCTGCGGCACGACCCGACGGACCCGGCCTGGACCGGGCGCGACCGGTTCGTGCTGTCCTGCGGGCATTCCAGCCTGACCCTCTACATCCAGCTGTACCTGTCCGGTTACGGGCTGACCCTGGAAGACCTCAAGGCCTACCGGTCCTGGGGCAGCCTCACTCCCGGTCACCCCGAGCACGGGCTCACCCCCGGGGTGGAGACCACCACCGGCCCGCTCGGCCAGGGACTGGGCAACGCGGTCGGCATGGCCATGGCCGCCCGCCGCGAGCGCGGCCTGTTCGACCCGGACACCGCCGACGGCGAGAGCCCGTTCGACCACCACATCTACGTGTTCGCCTCCGACGGGGACATGGAAGAAGGCATCACCCACGAGGCCTCGGCCATCGCGGGCGTCCAGGGACTGGGCAACCTGACCGTCCTGTATGACGACAACCACATCTCGATCGAGGGCGACACCGTCATCGCCAAGAACGAGGACACCGCGGCCCGCTATGAGTCCTACGGCTGGCACGTCCAGCGGCTTGACTGGCGGACCGAGGACGGCGGCTACCACGAGGACATCCAGGCCCTGTACGACGCCTTCGCCGCGGCCAGAGCCGAGACCACCCGGCCGTCATTTATTTCGCTCCGGACGATCATCGGCTGGCCCGCCCCGAACAAGCAGGGCACCGGCGCGGCCCACGGCGCCGCCCTGGGCGAGGCCGAGGTGGCCGCGACCAAGAAGATCCTGGGCTTCGACCCGGACGTCAGCTTCCCGCTCGACCAAGACCTGGTCAGCCACGCCCGCGAGGTGCTCGACCGTGGCCGCGAGGCCCACGCCGAGTGGACGAAGGCGTTCAGCGCCTGGGCCGGGGCGCAGGCCAACACCGAGCGCAAGGCGCTGTTCGACCGGATGGCCAGCCGCACGCTGCCGGACGGCTGGGCCCGCGCGCTGCCGGAGTTCGAGGCGGACCCCAAGGGCATGGCCACCCGCAAGGCGTCCGGTGCGGTGCTCAGCGCACTGGCCGGCCCGCTGCCCGAACTGTGGGGCGGGTCAGCTGACCTGGCCGGCAGCAACGACACCACGATGAAGGGTGAGCCGTCCTTCCTCCCTCACGACCGCGAGTCCGACACGTTCCCCGGCAGCAGGTACGGCCGGACGCTGCACTTCGGGATCCGCGAGCACGGCATGGGCGCGATCCTGAACGGCATCGCGCTGCACGGCGGGACCAGGCCGTACGGCGGGACGTTCCTCACCTTCAGCGACTACATGCGGGGCGCGGTGCGGCTCGCCGCGCTGATGCAGCTGCCGGTGACCTACGTCTGGACCCACGACTCGATTGGGCTGGGTGAAGACGGCCCGACCCACCAGCCGATCGAGCACCTGTGGGCGCTGCGGGCCATCCCGCATCTGGCCGTGATCCGGCCCGGGGACGCCAACGAGGTCACCGCGGCCTGGAAGCGGATCCTGGAGCATCCGGCCAACCCGTCGGCGCTGGCCCTGTCCCGGCAGAACCTGCCGGTGCTGGACCGGTCGAACGGCCTGGCCTCGGCGGACGGGGTGGCCAACGGCGGGTACGTGCTGGCCGAAGCCGACGGCGACCCGAAGGCCATCCTCATCGCCACCGGCAGCGAGCTGCAGATCGCGCTGGCCGCCCGGGACCAGCTGCAGGCGGCCGGGACGCCGACCCGGGTGGTGTCCATGCCCTGCGTGGAGTGGTTCGAGGAGCAGGACTCCGCCTACCGCGAGCAGGTGCTGCCGCACCGGATCAAGGCCCGGGTGTCGGTAGAGGCGGGTGTCACGTTCGGCTGGCGGAAGTTTGTGGGCGACTCCGGCGTCTCCATCGGCGTCGACCACTTCGGCGCCTCCGCCGACTACCAGCGGCTCTATGAAGAGTTCGGGCTCACCGCGGAGCGGGTCAGCGCCGCGGCCCGGACGATCCTCGACCAGATCGGTGCCGCGAGCGAATGAAGTCAAAGGAAGGGATCTGAGGTCATGACCTCGCAGAAGGAAGACATCCTCGCTCAGCTCGAAGCCGAAGGGGTGGCGGTGTGGCTGGACGACATCAGCCGTGAGCGGCTCCGGACCGGCAACCTCGGGCAGCTCATCCGCGACGACCACGTGCTCGGCGTGACGTCGAACCCGACCATTTTCGCCAGTGCGCTGGCCAAGGGTGACGCCTACGACCATCAGGCCCACGACCTGGGCATCCGCGGTGTCTCGATCGACGAAGCGGTCCGGAACATCACCAC
>DASWVA010000591.1:0-3554 GCA_036401415.1 Streptosporangiaceae bacterium | reverse complement strand
TTGCGCTTGCCCGCGGTCATGCCGGAGCCGATGGTGGCGCGGGCATCGGCCGGGGTGAACGGCGGGGTTCCGATACCGAAGTGGACGCTGGCAGCGTCGTAAAGTTCGGCGCGGGCCACGTCTTCGGGCAGGACACCCGCGGCGATGAGCTGGCCGAGGTGGAACGCGGCTTTGTTGAGCGCGTGGCTGCGGCCACCTTCGGCGGCTGCGCGGACCCGCTCGGCCTCCGACTGGAGTGCCGTTGCCGCGTAGCGGTGCAGGTCAGTGACCTGACCGGCGGGTGATGAACGGCACTCCAGGGCGGGACTGGTGGCGGGCGCGCTCAGCAGGGCGGTGATCCAGTCCGGCAGCGGGGCCGGGGGCCGGTCGTGGATCGCCTCGTAAGGGCCGGTGCCGTCCGGCAGGTCTACGAACGAGCCGGGCGCGACCACGTAGCCGCCGTGCCCGCGGGTGTCGATGAGCCAGCCGAGCCCGCCGCCGTTGCGGCCGGTGGTGTTGCCGAGCCGGACGCCGGGCGGGGCGGTGAAGTAAAGGTGCAGGCCGCCGCGGCGGGTCCGGACAGTGAAGGTCTCTCCGGGCCACGGCTGGCCGTGCCGCTCGCACAGCACCGCGAGCACGTCCGCGCCATCGGTCACGCCGGGCAGCACCCATTGCGGCGGCGGCGCCTCGCCGGGCTTGGGTCTGTCCAGATCGATGACCAGAAGACCGGACGGCCCGCAGGCCACGCCGATGTTGTACGGTGCGGCGGTCCACGCCCGGCCGATCCGGCCTGGGTCGGTGGTGGCCCGGGGTTCCCAGCCCTGATGGCCGCTCCGGCAGCGCGGATCACGGCCGGTGCAGGCCACGCGCTGATGGTCAGGGAACGCAGGCCGCTTGGCACCGGGCCGCAGCGGGACCACGTGCCAGCCGTGGCCAGCGCACCACCGGGCGGCGGTCAGCAGTGCCGCCGTCGCGGGGCGGGCGGCGGATGGCGGCGCGGGCATGGTGACCCCCTGCGAGCCGGGGTGGATAGCGGAGGGTTCCGGAGGTTCCGGAACCTCGGCAGGCGGGCGGAACCTGCCAGGCCCCTCCTGACCTGCCGGGGTTCCGCAGGTTCCGGAGGTTCCGGACTTGCCGGGGGCCGGGGCGGTTGGGCCGTGCTGGCCCCACGAAGGACCGAGGATCTTCGCCTCGGCCACGATGGGCAGGCCGCGGAACGTGCTGGTCATCGCGGTTTTGAGCAGGCGGCAGACTCGTTCGGCGTCGTGCTCGGGGGCTTGGACGATGATCTCGTCGTGCACGAACAGCCACAGCCCGCCGACTTGGTGGCGGGTGATGAGCTGGTAGACGGCGGCCAGCAGAAGATCCCGGGCGGCGGACTGGACGGCGTAGTTGGCGTTCGCGTACGGGCGGGCCGGGTCGGCGGGGATGCGCCGCCCGCTGGCGGTGATCACCTCGGGCAGCTCGGCCAGCCGCCGCCCGTAGGCGGTCACCTTGGGGTAGGTGCGCCGCCACCGGGTGATGACCTGCCGGGCGACCTCTTCGCTCACGCCGGTCTGACTGGCCAGGGCGCGGGCGCCGCCGCCGTAGATGGTGCCGAAGGTGGCCCGCTTGGAGATGGTGCGCTGTTCGTCGGTGAACCCTTGGCCGTACATCAGGGCGGCGGTGGCGTCATGGATGTCCGCGCCCGACAGAATGACCTCGCGCAGGGTCGGGTCGTCGGCCAGCGCGGCGGCCACCCGTACTTCGACCTGGGAAAAGTCACAGGAAATGAGCACGTGCCCCGGGTCGGCGGTAAAGCAGCACCGCAGCCGCGGGTCATGCTTTTTCAGCGTCTGCAACGCCGGGTTGGTGATGCTCATCCGCGCCGTCTTGGCGCGCAGCGTGTTGACCTGCGGGTGCACCCGGCCCCCGGGGTCGGCGGCGGCCAGGAACCCGCGCAGGTTGGCGATCAGGTTCGATGCCTTGGACATGGCCAGCCGCGCCCGGGCCAGCTCGGCCGTTCTGACCGGGAGCGCGGCGGCGTGCCCGTCCAGCAGGGCGGCCAGCGTGTCGGCGGTGACCTGCAACCGGCCGGTCGGCGTGCGCGGCAGACCGACGATCCCGGCTGCGGTGGCCTGGCCGTCGAGCCAGTCGGCGAACTTCGGCGAGCCGCCGGGGCAGCCGAGCGCCGCGCTGATCCGCGCATCGGCGGCGGCGTGCTCGGCTTCTAGGTCGGCCAGCAGGGTTTGGGTGTAGCCGGTGTCCAGCCGCATCCCGCGGACGGTGATGCCGGTGGCTTGGGCGGCGAGCCAGGTGTCCACCCGGGCCAGGTGCGCGAACGGCTCGCATGCGGCCAGCAGGACGGGCAGGAGGCGACGCACGTAGATGGCGTCCAGTCCGGCATAGACCACGTACGCCTCGTCGTCGGTGGGCAGGTGATTCCAGCCCCACCGCAGCGGTGCGTTTCCAGCCCGGTGCCCGGCCGGGGCCAGTGCCCGCATCCGCGCATGCAAGGCCGTCTCCGCGTCGGCGAGCCCGCCGTCCAAGTGCCGCCCGGCCAGCCCTTTGAGCCCGTGCCCGGCCCGTTCGTCAGGGTCGATCAGCTTCGACAGCAGGTGCGTGTCGGCCACCCGCTGGCCGAGCGGGATGCCCAGCGCGGACCAGACGGCGAGCACGTCGTAGGCGGTGTGGGTGACGAACCGGCGGCTCGGGTCGGCCAGCATCGTGGCGGCGGCGTCCCGCTGGGGCGGGTCGGATATGTTCAGCACCCACGCCTCCTGTTCGGACCCGAGCTGAATCAGGCGCACCGTGAACCCGGGGGCGAAGAATCGCGGCCCGCGGTCCTCGATCGCAGTGGTTTCCACGTCGAGCCCGAGCACCGGTTCCGCTGCGGCGAACGCGGCCAGCGCGGCCGGGTCCAACTGCCCGGGGCGGGGCGCGTGCACGGTCAGCTCATGGCCGCCGTAGGTGCGCCGGTAGTCCGTCATGCGGCCGGCCTCCCCTTGATCGTTGATCGAGCCGCGTGGGCCGTGGCGGCCAAGCGCCCGGTGATCCACGCGCCGACCGGCACCGCTACCGCGTTGCCCAGCTCCCGGTAACGGGCTGAGTCCGATTGCTCGCTGCCATCGGCGAGCCAGCGGGTCCAGTCGTCGGGGAACCCCTGCAGCCGCTCGCACTCGCGCGGAGTGAGCCGGCGCACCGCGCGTCCGGCGGCGGTCAGGTTCCAGTCGTCCTCCCTGCGTCGGCCAGCTGCGTTCACGCCTACGCGGGCTGCCGTCCCAGCGGTCAGCGGCGCGAACACCGGCACCAGTGGCGTGCCGCGCCCGGTGCCGTCCTCGGATGCGTCGGCTCCTTCGGCGGTCAGGGCGTGGGTGATCCAGGTTTCTTCCAAGTCATTGCGCCCATGGTGGGCGTTCAGGCTGTAGGCGATCAGGTGGCCGCCGGCCGCCCCTTCGGCGTCGATCCGGTGGCCGCGTCGGCCTCCGCCTTGGAGGGTGGACACGGCGGGCGCGTGTCCGGTGGTGCCTGCGCGAGTGCTTCGAGCGCGGCAGCCAGCGGTGGCGGCAGAACCCGGCCCCGCTTGGCCGCCCTGC
>DASWVA010000590.1:0-4304 GCA_036401415.1 Streptosporangiaceae bacterium | reverse complement strand
CCGGCGACCGGTGGCGGTCCACCCGGCACCGGGTACTGCCCCCGCAGCCGGAGGCGCCGGGCGAGGACCTGCTCTCGCTGATCTTCTTCTACGAGACCAACCACGACGCGGTGATCGAATCCCTGCCCGCGCCGATCGGCCACACCTCGTTCCCGCCCGTCGTCGCGCACGAGTACCTGGCGGCCAAGCTGGACGCGATCACCGTCAGCTGACTTCTCCTCTGGGCTGGTACGGAGCCGGCGCCAGCGGCTGAGGACGGGCCGTTCTATGGTGGCGGGGTGGACGGCCGGCCGGACAGTGACGATCTGTGGGGGAGTGGCGCGGCCGACGACCTGGTCGAGCAGGGCCGTGGGGGATCAGGGCCGGGCTGGCCGGGCCGGCCCAGGGGGCCGTGGCGCGTGCGGCCGCCGGGCGGCCCGGTGCGGAGGGCGGCGGCGTGGCTCGCCGCAGGCGCGCTCGCGGCCGGCCTGCTGGGCGGCTATCTGGCCGGTTACCGGGCTGGCAGCGATCACCGCGGCGGCCAGATCCGGACGTCCCGGTCATCGCCGCCGCTCACGGCGGAATCGTTCGGGCTGGCCGAGACGGGCAGCACGTGTTCGGACCCGTTGGGTGGCGGCCGCCTGCAGACGGGAATCGAAGTTGTCAACGGGTCTGGCACGGCCGTCCGGCTGGGTCCGCTCACCGCGCGGTTCCCGCGGGGCGGGCTGAAGCTCACCGGGGCGGTGTGGGGGCCGTGCGGCACGCTCCCGTTCGCGCACTCCGGGGTCGGCGGCGTGCTGCCGTTCGGCGCCAGCACCTGGCTGTCGGTGATCGTCACCACCGCGGGTGGGTGCCCGGACGGCCTGCCGGTCGAGTACGTGGCCAGCTACGGCCAGCACGGTCAGACCTTCACCGTGGCGCTGCCGGGCTTCGTGGACCTGGCCAGCGTGCGTGTGGACGGCTGTCCCGGTTCGTAACGGTCTATCGTGGCGGTGTGACCGGCCGGCAGAACAGTGGACCCGGCGGATGGTCCTGGCCGGGCATCCCGGGCCAGGCACATGGACCGGGTGAGGATGACGTCCTCGAGCAGGGCGGTGACCGGCGTCCCGGGCCGTCCTGGTGGCCGCCGAGGGTCTCCCGCGCCGCGGCCGCCCTCAGCGTGCTGGCCCTCCTGCTGGGGCTCGGCGTCGGCTACCTGGCTGGCGTGCGGCACAGTCCCGGCGGCCCGGCCACCGCCCCGGTCCCCTCGGCCAGCGACTCCGCTCCGCCCGTGCTGATCGGCCCCACCCTTGAGCAGTCCTACAACCGGTGTTCAGCTCAGGACGGGACCGCGCTGCAACTCGGTGTGGAGCTGATCAACCAGTCGGCGACGCCGCTGACGCTGAGCATGGTCCGGGTCGTGCTGCCGATGGCCGGTGTGCAGGTGACCTCGGTGACGTGGGGGCCGTGCGGTGAGGTCCCGGGCAGCACCGAGGATCCGCCGCAGGACGACGCGACCGACCGGTACCTGATGCCGGGCGCGAGTGGCTGGCTGACCGTCACCGTGAAGGTCCTGGTGTCCTGCCCGCAGTACGTGCCGGTGCAGTTCCGGGTGGGCTATCTCCAGCACGGCAAGCTCAGCACGGTCCTGCTGCCCGGCTTCCCCGACCTGAGCAACGTCTCCTACTCCGGCTGCCAGCACCCGGGCGGCGGCTGGCGGAACGGGGGCTAGCGCGGACCTGGAACGTCCAGGCCGCAGAGAACCGGTCAGGACCCGCTTTCCGGAGCGAGCCAGAGAACGGCCAGCGGGGGGACCCGGATGGTGGCGGAGGCCGGACGGCCGTGCCACTCTTCGTCCACCGCCTCGACGGCGCCGAGGTTGCCGACCCCGCTGCCGCCGTAGCTGGCGGCATCGGTGTTGAGAACTTCGACCCAGCGGCCTGCGTGCGGCAGCCCGATCTTGTAGTCCTCGTGCGGGCCGCCGGAGAAGTTGGCCACGCACACCACCGTGATGGCTCCGTCCGGGCCGGCCGCCGGGACCTCGGTGACGTCCGGCTCAGCCCCAAAAGCCCCGGCAGCCGCGCTGGATTCCGCAGGCGAAGCCGCCCCGCCCGCGGTCAGCCCGGACGGCACCGGCAGCGCCGGCACCGTGGACGGCGGCGGGGCCGCGGACCGGACGAACGACAGGGTGTTCCCGGCGGCGTCGTTGGCGTCGATCCAGGAGAAGCCCTCGGGCGAGGAGTCCACGGCCCACAGCGCGGGCGCCGAGCGGTAGAAGGCATTCATGTCGCTGACCATCTTCTGCACGCCGGCGTGGTAGCCGTCGGTGTCGCCGAGCACCCACCAGTCCAGGCCCCGCTCCTCGGACCACTCGGCCCCCTGGCCGAACTCCGAGCCCATGAACAGCAGCTGCTTACCGGGGTGGGCCCACATGTACCCCAGCAGCGCGCGCAGGCCGGCGAACCGGCGCCAGTCGTCACCGGGCATCTTGCCCAGCAGCGACCCCTTGCCGTGCACCACCTCGTCGTGTGACAGGGGCAGGATGTAATTCTCGCTGAACGCGTAGACCAGCGAGAACGTCAGCTCGTTCTGGTGGTACTGCCGGTAGACCGGGTCCCGGGACAGGTAGTTGAGGGTGTCGTTCATCCACCCCATGTTCCATTTGAAGCCGAAACCCAGGCCGCCGAGATGCACCGGCCGGGTGACGCCGGGCCAGGCGGTCGACTCCTCGGCGATCATCATGATGCCGGGCTGGCGCCGGTAGGCCGCGGCGTTGACCTCCTGCAGGAACGCCACCGCCTCCAGGTTCTCCCGGCCGCCGTACTGGTTCGGCGCCCACTGGCCGGCCTCGCGGGAGTAGTCCAGGTAGAGCATGGACGCCACCGCGTCGACCCGCAGGCCGTCGATGTGGAATTCTTCCAGCCAGTAGAGCGCGTTGGCGACCAGGAAGTTCCGCACCTCGGTGCGGCCGTAGTTGAAGATCAGCGTGCCCCAGTCCGGGTGACTGCCGCGCCGCGGGTCGGGGTGCTCGTACAGCGCGGTGCCGTCGAACCGGGCCAGCGCCCACTCATCGCGCGGGAAATGCGCGGGCACCCAGTCGATGATCACGCCGATACCCGCCTGGTGCAGGGCGTCGACCAGGTAGCGGAAGTCATCCGGGCTGCCGAAGCGCGAGGTCGGCGCGTAGTACGACGTGACCTGGTAACCCCAGGAGCCCCCGAACGGGTGCTCGGCCACCGGCAGCAGCTCGACGTGGGTGAAGCCCAGCTCGGTCACGTACGCGGTCAGCTGCTCCGCCAGCTGCCGGTAGGACAGGCCCGGCCGCCACGATCCCAAGTGCACCTCGTAGACGCTGAGCGGCTCGCTCACCATCTGCTTGCGGAGCCGGCCGGCCATCCAGTCGCGGTCCTGCCAGTCGTGGTGGTCGGCCACCACCACCGACGCCGTGGCCGGGGGCTGCTCGGTGCCCTTGGCCATCGGGTCGGCCTTGGCCCGCCAGGTGCCGTCCGGGCCGCAGACGTCGTACTTATACCGGGTGTTCTCGGGCACGTCCGGGATGAACAGCTCCCAGATGCCGGACCCGCCCAGGGAGCGCATCGGGTGGCCCTGGCCGTTCCAGTGGTTGAAGTCGCCGATCACCCGGACCCCGCGCGCGTTCGGCGCCCACACCGCGAACGAGGTGCCGGTGATGTCGCCCAGGCCGTCCGAGCCGAGGTCGCGGACGTTCGAGCCGAGCACCTGCCACAGTTCCTCGTGCCGGCCCTCGCCGATCAGGTGCAGGTCGAACTCACCCAGCGTGGGCAGGTGCCGGTACGGGTCGTCGCAGATGCCTTCCGGCCCGGTGGAGCCGTCGGCTTGCGGGTAGGCGACCGCGATCCGGTACGCCGGCGGCCCGCCCGTGCCGGCCGTCCCGCTCTCGTACGGCAGTACGGCGGCGAACACGCCCAGGTGCACGTGCTCCATCGGGACCCGGCGGCCATCGGCCAGCACCACCGCCACGGTGGCCGCGAACGGGCGCAGCGTCCGGATCACGAAACCGTCCGGGCCGGGGTGGGCGCCCAGGATCGAGTGCGGGTCGTGGTGGGTGCCCGCGACGATCCGGTCGATCTCGCCCAGGTTGACCCCGGCGGCCGCCGCGGCCTGCTGCGGCGAGGCCGGCTCGGGGGCCGCGCCGTCGACCTCGGTGCCGTCGGCGGCCGGCGGCATGTCGGCCGCCGGGAACGCCTGCCCGGCAGACGCCGGAGACCCCGCGGACGCGGGAGAGGTGGGAGAAGAAGGTGGCATGTCAGAAGACCGCATTCCGGGTCAGTCGGGAAAGTCCGCCAGGGACTCCAGAGGAATCTGCA
>DASWVA010000589.1:0-1604 GCA_036401415.1 Streptosporangiaceae bacterium | reverse complement strand
AGGGCCGGGGCCTGTGGGCCGGGATCGAGTTCACCGCGCTGCCCGGCCGCGAGGCGTGCGAGCGGCTGGCCGCCCGCGGCCTGCTGGCCAAGGACACCCACGGCACCGCGATCCGGCTGGCCCCGCCGCTGGTCATCACCGAGCAGGAGCTGGACTGGGCCATGGACCAGGTCCAGGAGGCCGTGACCAGCTGAGCGCTACCCGCTGAGGCCGACACGGTGCCGCTGGATCTTGCCGGTGGCGGCGCGGGGCAGGTCCTGCAGACGGCCGGCGGTGTCCGGAGCCAGGGCCGGGATGACGTAGGCCACCGGGACCTGGCCGAGCACGGGGCTGGGCCGGCCGATCACCACCGTGTCCTGCACGGCCGGATCCGCGATGAGCACCTCCTCGATCTCCCGCGGGTACAGCATCTCGCCGCCGCGGTTGATGACGTCATCGGTCCGGCCGGCCAGGAACAGGAAACCGGCCTCGTCCAGGTGACCGAGGTCGCTCTCGACCACGGGTACACCGGTCCGGGACTGGATCCGGTCCCGGACGGCCACCGGCAGCGGAACGGACGCCGACCGGATGAAACGCAGCCGGGCGGGCCGGGCCATGACCGGGTGGTCCGCCAGGATGGCCAGAATCGCGGGCACGGCGTTGATCCAGGTGACGTCGGCCCCGGCCAGCCGCTCCCAGAAGCCGGCCCGCCGGAACTTCCGGTCGGCCAGCAGCGCCGCCCCCGCCACCAGGCTGGCCAGCAGGGCGACCACCTGGGCGTTGATGTGGAACATCGGCAGCCGGTTGTAGCCCCGGTCGGCCGGGTGAGCCCGTTGTGGCGGGCCACAGCCGCGGCCACGTTCAGCAGCTGCTGCTCGGTCAGCTCGACCGCCTTGGGGTCGCCGGTGGAGCCGGACGTCAGCAGCAGCACCGAGCCGCCGGCCCGGACGCGCGGGGCACCGGCCGGGGCGGGCGGCAGCGATCGCGGCGGGGTCTGCAGGGCGCCGAAGCCGACCGGGTCGGCCAGGTCGATCAGCACCCGGGCACCGCCGGGAACGCCGGCCGCGGCCAGCGCGTCCGCTCGCCACCGGACCAGCTGGCCCAGCTGCCGGTAACTCAGCGTCCGGCCGGTCGTGGCCTCCTCGGCGAAACGGCGCTCTCCGTACTCTGCTGCTCGCCCGGCCACCAGCGGGGCGAGGCCGCCTGGCGGCACCCGGTCATCGGTCATGGGCTCAGTGTGCCGGCGCGGGCTGAGCGGCCCGGCTGACCCGGGTAAGGATTACCTCAGTGCGGGCCGGGGCCTGGCTGGACATTCAGGCTCGGCCCAGATCCGGCGCCGTCGGCCCGGTCCAGCAGGGTGTGGCCACGGAAGTTGTCGGCCAGCTTCCGGGCGATCCATTCGTGGCCGGCCGGGCCCGGATGCAGGTGGTCGCCGATGCGCGGGAACCGCCAGCGGCCGGGCGGCCGGGGCCGGTGACCGCGGGGCCGCGGCCGCGGTGGCCCCCACGGCTCCCCCGGCCGCGGCGACGAGGGCAAGCGTCCCCGTGGCCAACGCCAGTTTTCGCCGTGCGTAGGCACGGTACCCCGGTCAGCCGCTGATGGCTTCCGGCGGGCGGCACCACCGT
>DASWVA010000588.1:0-5683 GCA_036401415.1 Streptosporangiaceae bacterium | reverse complement strand
TCTCGTTGTGCACGACGAGGTGACCGAACCGGTCATTGTCCGGGCCGGTGAACGACTGGCGGCTGTCATACCAGCCCGCCTGTACGTGACGGCGCTGCCCGCTTGGCACAACGGTGATGGATGAGGCGGTGACGGTCATGGGACGCTCCCAGTCAGGTGGTTGGCGGCGTGCTGGGCCCAGGTTTGCCCCGGCTCAGGTAGTTGCTCCGAGACATTACATTGGCCAGCATAGCCGCAAAGTAGTTGTTCGCCACAACTAGATCACCTACCCTGAGCCCTTCATCACCCGAGCGAAAGGTTCCTGATGCCGATCAAGCCGGTCGTGACTGCCCCCGGTGCTGGGGACGTCCTGCAGTTCAGCCCGACTGAACTGCTCACCTGGAAAGCCACCCTCGCCTCCACCGGTACCTTCGACCAGCTGACGCTCACGGCCCAGCCGGGCCACGCTGGAGCGCCGGAGCACGTGCACTCCGGGGTGGAAGAGTGCTTCTTCGTGCTGGACGGCGCCTTCCGGTTCAAGGTCGCCGATTCCATCGTCGTCGCCGAACCGGGAACCTTCTTGTTCGTACCTCGCGGCACGGCGCACACTTGGACCAATGCGCTCGACGTGGCCTCCACCATGCTGCTCACCTTCGTTCCCGGCGGGATGGAAGCCTTTTTCAAAGAGGCCGCGCCACTCATGCACGCCGAGCCACTTGATACCGAGGCGCTCGCCGTCGTGAATGCCCGGCACGCCACCACCGTCGTCGGCCCTCCGCTGGCCGCCGGACCGCTCACGGGGCCCTAACGTGCCCGGACCGCGAAAACGCTGATCTCCGTTTGAGCGCCGGTCAGCGCCCGATCAGGAAGCCGGCCGGGAAGGGGTCGTCCGGGTCGAGCAGGTAGTGCCCCATCGCGGTCAGCCAGGCCCGGCCGCGCACGGTCGGCACCACGGCCGGAAAACTGCCGACCGTGGTCGTGTCCACCAGCCGTCCGGTGAACGTCGTCCCGATCAGCGACCCGTGCACGAAATCCTCGCCCACGGCCAGTTCGCCGCGCGCCGCGAGCTGAGCCATCCGGGCCGACGTGCCGGTCCCGCAGGGGGAACGGTCCACCCAGCCCGGGTGGATGGCCACCGCGGCCCGCGCGGGCCGGTCACCCTGGGCCGGGGCGGTGAAGATCACGTGGCGGCATTCGGTGATCGCGGGGTTGCCGGGGTGGGCGAACTCAAGCTGTTCGGTGACCGCGTCCATGATCCGCAGCCCGGTGGCCACGATCTGGTCGTGCCAGCGGGGCTCCACCGCCAGGCCCGCGGCCGCGGCGGGCAGGATCGCGAAGTAGTTTCCGCCGAACGCCACATCCAGGGTCAGCTCACCCAGTCCCGGCACCTTGACCTGCGCATCCCGCAGGTGCAGGAACGATGGCACATTCTGGATCGTCACCGAGGTCGCGCGGCCGTCGCTGACCGCCACCGAGGCTTCGACCAGGCCGGCCGGGGTGTCCAGCCGGATCACCGTGACCGGCTCGGTGACCTTCACCATGCCCATCTCGACCAGCACGGTGGCGGTGCCGATGGTGCCGTGCCCGCACATCGGCAGGCACCCGGACACCTCGATGAACACCACGCCCACGTCGGCGTCGGGCCGGGTCGGCGGCTGCAGGATCGCGCCGGACATGGCCGCGTGCCCGCGCGGCTCGTACATGAGCAGGGTGCGCAGGTCGTCCCGCTCACGGACCAGGTACTGCATCCGCTCGAACATCGTCGCGCCCGGCAGCACTCCCGGGCCGCTGGTGATGACCCGGGTGGGCATGCCTTCGGTATGGCTGTCGACCGCGGAGAACACCGTCCGGGCCCGCATCAGGCCCCCGCGACGACCCGGGCGGCGGCCCGGGCCACGTCCCGGGCGGCCTCAGCCTCTGCTGGCGGCAGCGGCAGCCGGGGCAGCCGGACCGGCCCGCCGTAACGTCCGGCTTCGTCCTGGGCGATCTTGATGGCCTGAACGAACCGTGGATCGGCATCCCACCGCAGGGCGGGCAGCAGCACCCGGTAGAGCTCCATCGCCGCCGCGAAGTCCCCCGCCGATGCCAGGTCGAACAACCGGACCGACGACGCCGGGAACGCGTTCACGTACCCGGCGATCCAGCCGGTCGCACCGAGCAGCACCGCTTCGACCAGCGTGTCGTCGCAGCCGCAGATGACCTCGAGCCGCGGCGCCTGCTCCTGGATCTGCACCACCCGCCGTGAGTCCTGGGAAAACTCCTTGACCGCCCTCACCTGGCCGATCTCGGCCAGCCGGGCCAGCAGCGGAGGGGTCAGGTCCGCCCGGGTCGAGAACGGGTTGTTGTAGGCGATGATCGGCAGCCCGGCCCGGGCGATCTCGGTGTAGTGGGCCACCACCTCGTCGTCGGTCGGCTGGTGCGAGGTGGGCGGCAGCGACATCACGGCGGCCGCGCCCGCCTCTCCGGCCTGCTCCGCCCACCGGACGGCCTCCCGGGCTGACTTGGCCGATACCCCGGGCACGACCGCGATCCGGCCGCCGGCTGCCTCGATGGCCACGGTCACGATCTGGGCCCGTTCGGACTCGGTCAGGGTCTCGTACTCACCCAGTGACCCGTTCGGCGTCAGGCCCGCCACGCCTTCGTCGGCCAGCCACGCGCAGTGCTTGCCGAACAGGTCGAAGTCCACCGATCCGTCGTCCCGGAACGGTGTCGTGGTCGCTGCGTACACCCCTTCGAACACGGATGCGATCCTTCCCTCGTCACCGCCGCTGTCCTCCCGACCCTAAGCGAGCCGGGCCCATCCCGACAGCGACGGGTGCACGGCCGCGCTCCGCGGCCATGCCTGTACAACTGACCCTGCACCGTTACACCGGATGAAGGGTCCGCGCCATGAAGATCATCAAGCACGCCCACGCCTGCGTCGAACTGGAGCATGACGGCGGCGCCGTGCTCATCGACCCGGGCGGGTTCACTCCGGACACGGCCGGGCTGATCGCCCGCGCGAAGGCCGTGCTGATCACCCATGAGCATTTCGACCACGTGGACTCCGAAACGCTCGGAACCGCGCTGAGCGCCCGGGACGACCTGTCGGTCTGGGGGCCGGCCTCGGTGACGGACCGCTGGTCGCGTGAGTACCCCGGCCGGGTGCACCCCGTCCGCGACGGCGACACCTTCACCGCCAACGGGCTGGACGTCGCGGTGCACGGCGAGCGGCATGCGATCATCCACGCCGACATCCCGCAGGTGGCCAACGTCGGCTACCTGATCGGCGGTTCGGTGTACCACCCGGGCGACGCCTACCACGTCCCCGGCGCCAGTGTGTCCACGCTGCTGGTGCCGACGAGCGGCCCGTGGACCAAACTGGCCGAGGCGGTCGACTGGGTCCGTGCGGTCAAGCCGGACACGATGATCCAGATTCACGAAATCATGCTCAGCGACATCGGCCAGAACTCGATGAAGAGGTTCCTGAGCCCCGAAATGCTCACCGAGGTGCCGCTGACCATCCTGCCCGCCGGCGAGTCCCTCAGCGTGTAGGGACGCACATCTCCCGCCGGCGCAGTAAGTCAGCGATGTCTCAGGAGTTGTTCAGCCTTCGTCCAGCGCCGGTTCCTATGGTTGGGCCGGGGGAAAAGACTGGCCGCTCAGCAACGCAGCAGGAAGGGCTCGCAACGTGCCGCAGAACGAGACCATTTTGTACCGGGGAGCGAGCTTCGAGCTCGGGCATGGACCGGGTTTTTACGGGATCTGGCCCGCCGGATCGCCCCGGCCGCCGTCGATCGAGTGGTGGCCCGACACCCCGGACGGCTGGCAGGGTGCGTGGGCCCGCTACAACGCGCTCGAGACCGCGGGCACTATCACCATGGTCAGCCAGCCCAAGATGGCCGCCGGCCGTCTGGGCACCCGTGCGCTGCTGGCGGCGGCCCTGCTCGCGGCCGGGATCATCTGCGGGATCGCCGGCCTGTTCCCCGCCTACCTGGCCGGGGCCAGCCTGACCTCCGCCGCCTCGCAGGTCATCCCGCACGTGTTCTACCTCGCGGGCTGGACCGCGAGCCTGGTGCTGATCCTGCTCGGCGGCGCCCGGCTCAGGGTGGGCGTCCTGCTCGGCCTGGGCCTGTCCATCGTGACCTTCGGCTTTTTCTTCGCCGACGCGGGTGAGGTGATAGCCGGCGGTGCGCACCTGATGGGCGCCGGGCTCGCGCTGAGCCTGATCGGCTGGCTGGTCTGCGCGGCCGGCTCGGCGGTGGCGCTGCCGCCGCAGGCCGGGTTCTTCCGCCGGTCAGTGGCCCAGGCCCGCTCCACGTTCGCCCCCGCTCCGGGCGCCATCCCGGCTCCGGGCACCCCGGCCGCGGCTCCGGGCACCCCGGCCGCGGAAAACCCGGCCACCCCGGCCACTCCGGCCACTCCATCCGGGTCCGCCGCCCCGACAGGGCTCTACCCCGCCTACGGGGCCTACCAGCCGCCCCCCGCCTCGCGATGGTCGAACCCGGCCAGCCGCCGGGCCATCGTCACCGTGGCCCTCGCGGCCCTGGCCGCGCTCGGGGCGGCGATCACGTTCGCGCCGTCCTGGGACAGCTACACCCTGCGGACCGCGGCCGGCACCGTGCACTCGCTGACCGCGGGCAACGCCTTCTCCAACCCGGCCGCGGTGATCATCGGCGACGTCGCCGTGATGGTGGCGCTGGTCCTGGTAACGGTGGCCGCGACGCTGTGGCGGCCGCTCCGGCTCGGGGCCGTGCTGCTGGCCGGTGCGGTGATCCCGATGGCCGCTCAGGCCATCTCGGCCCTGGCCCAGCTGGGGGAGGGTGTCTCGCCCACCCAGTTCGGGATCTCCAGCGCCGAAGCCCGCCAGCTCGGGCTGACCATCAGCCCGGGCCTCACGGCCGCGTTCTGGCTCTACTGCGTCTTCGTGGTCATCCTGGCCGTGATCAGCGGCTGGCTGCTCGTCGCGCCCCGGCGCACCAGGCCGGCCGTAGCCGCCGCCCCCGTCTACAGCTGAGCGGCGAACCCACCGGGGCCCGCAGATGGGCGGTGGCTCAGCTGACTGCCTGCGGTGCCGGGTCAGCGGCGCGGGCCGTGGCGGCCCGGGCCCGGGTCGCGAGCAGGCCGGTGCGGCCGAGCAGCATCACGATCGACAGCAGGATCAGGGTGTCGGTGAGCGCCCCCACGCTGATCTGGCTGGCGGTCAGCCACTGGCCCAGCGCGCGGCCGAACTCGTGGCTGGCGCCCCAGGTGAACCAGATGCGCGCGGCCGAGACCACGACCCAGATCGCGGCGTAGGGCCAGCCCGCCTGCGACACGGGACAGCCGGCCGCCGGGTCCCAGCTGACCCGGAAGGTCAGCGCGGCCAGCCCGCCGAGGACCAGGCCCGCCGCGGCGCCGGCCAGCTCGAGTTCCAGGCCGTGCCCGGAGGTGGCCCCGCTCTTGATGAAGAACGGGATGATGACCGCCGCGGCCACCACCGGCCGGAGCAATCGCATCGGGCTGATCTTCCGCCGCCCGAGGTCGGCCGCGAGCACGACAGCCAGGATGGCCACATTGAGAATCCAGACGCCTACGTCCACGCCGCCAGTGTCGGGGTGGCCGGGCGGCCGCCACCAGTGCGGCGGGCATCAGCCCATGATGGGGTTCGCACCGTCACCGGGTGCACTATGCATATTCGGTGGCCGTGCGGTCCGGGCGGGTTGCCGGTTCGCCGGGGCGGGCC
>DASWVA010000587.1:0-4818 GCA_036401415.1 Streptosporangiaceae bacterium | reverse complement strand
TTCCGGGTGCCGCGGGTCGGCAGCGTGGCCGGTTCGATCGTCCGGTCCGGCACGATCAACCGGAACAGCAAGGCCCGGGTCATCCGCGATGGCGTGGTCATCTCGGACAACCTCACCGTCGAGTCGCTGCGCCGGTTCAAGGACGACGTGACCGAGGTGCGCGAAGGCTACGAGTGCGGTATCGGTATCGGCTACAACGACATCAGGGTCGAGGACGTCATCGAGACGTTCGAGATGCGGGAGAAGCCGCGAGCCTGATGCCGTCCAGGCTGGTGTGGTCCGGGTGGGCCGGGGTCGGCGTGGCGTGTACGTCGCCGCGCTGACCCTGGACGTCCTGCTCGGCGACGTCCGGTCGCTGAAGCAGAAGCGTTCGGTGGTCCGGCCCCTGGTCGCCGAGCTGCGGCGCCGCTGTCCGGTGGCGTCCGTCGCCGAAACCGGGCATCTGGAGCTGCACCGCCGGGCCGAGATCGGCCTGGCGGTGGTGTCTGATTCCGCGGCCCACGCCATCGAGGTCCTGGACGCCTGCGAGCGGGTGGTGGCCGGCCACCCCGAGATCGAGCTGCTGTCGGCCCGGCAGCGCCTGTTCAACGAAGAAGAAACCGAGGAGTGACGGACCATGGTGGATGCCGCCCGGGCAAGCCGTCTCGGCGACCGGATCGCCCAGATCGTGGCTGAGATGCTGGAGATGCGCATCAAGGATCCCCGGCTGGGCTTCGTTACCGTCACCGAAGCGCGGCTGACCAATGACCTGCGCGAAGCGACCGTGTTCTACACCGTGTTCGGCTCGCCCGAGGACCGGGCCGCCACCGCCGCCGCGCTGGCCAGCGCGACCGGCGTGATCCGCTCGGAGGTGGGGCGGCAGACCGGCCTGCGGCACACCCCGTCGCTGACCTTCATGGCCGACGAGCTGCCGGACAACGCGCGGCACATCGAGGATCTGGTCGACCGGGCCCGGCAGGCCGACGAGGAGCTGGCCCGGGTCCGCGAGGGCGCGGTGCCGGCCGGTGACCCCGACCCGTACCGCCACCCGGTCACCGACGAGGACGAGTGAGCGGTTTGCCCGGCGGCCTGGTCATCGTGGACAAGCCGGCCGGGATGACCTCGCACGACGTGGTCGACCGGGTCCGGCGGCTGGCGGGCACCCGCAAGGTCGGGCACGCCGGCACGCTGGACCCGATGGCCACCGGTGTTCTGGTCATCGGGGTGGACAAGGCCACCCGGCTGCTCGGTCACCTGACCCTGGCCGAGAAGCAGTACCTGGCCACGATCCGGCTCGGCCAGGCCACCAGCACCGACGACGCCGAGGGTGAGGTGACCGCCACCGGCAGCGCCGCGCACGTGACCGGCGACGACGTCCGGGCCGCAGTGGCCGCCCTGAGCGGGCCGATCGAGCAGGTCCCGCCGGGGGTCAGCGCGATCAGGATCGGCGGGCAGCGGGCCTATAAGCTCACCCGCGACGGGCAGGCCCCGGAACTGGCCGCCCGCCTGGTCACCGTGCTCGATTTCACCGTCCTGGACCAGCGCCGCGACGGCGACTTCCTCGACCTGGACGTCTCGGTGACCTGCTCCAGCGGGACCTACATCCGCGCGCTCGCCCGCGACCTGGGCCAGGCCCTGGGGGCCGGCGGGCACCTGACCGCGCTGCGGCGGGTTCGTTCGGGAAGCTACGGCGTCGAGGCGGCGCGGACCCTGGACGAGCTGGCGGGCGGGTTCGAGGTCATGCCGCTGGCCGAGGCGGCCGCGGCCGCGTTCCCGCGGCTGGACCTGACCGCTGAGGACGCGGCGCGGGTGGCCCACGGGGCCCGCCTGCCGGCCGCCACGCTGTCGGCCGCCGGGGCCGCCGCCGGTGCGCCGGCCGCCGCTTTCGGCCCGGACGGGTCGCTCATCGCCCTCATGCAGGAGGAAGGTGGCCGGACCCGGCCGCTCGCCGTCTTTGTTCCGTAGAAGGACAGTCCCCGTGGTCCCGGGGGCCGCCACCGATGATCGCCGGAAGGAGCACAGCGTGCACCGCTGGAACGGGCTGGACGAGGTGCCCGACGACTGGGGTGCGTCCGTCGTCACCATCGGGGTGTTCGACGGCGTGCACCGCGGTCATCAGCGCATCGTCGGCCGGGCCCTCGAGCTGGCCGCCTCCGACGCTGGCCTGGGCGCGAACCGTCTCCCGGTCGTGGTGGTGACGTTCGACCCGCACCCGGACGAGGTGGTGCGGCCGGGCTCGCACCCGCCGTTCCTGTCCACCGCCCGGCGGCGGGCCGAACTGCTGGGCCGCCTCGGCGCCGACGCGGTCTGCATGCTGCCCTTCACCTATGAGTTCTCCCAGCTCGGGCCGGATGAGTTCGTCCGCACCGCGCTGGTCGACCGGCTGCACGCCGCGGCCGTGGTGGTGGGGGAGGACTTCCGCTTCGGCCACAAGGCGGCCGGTGACGTGCCGCGGCTGGCCGCCCTCGGAGGCAAGTACGACTTCAGCACGGAGGGCGTGCCGTTGCTGGCCGCGGACGGCGTGACCGTCTCCTCGACCCACATCCGGGAGCGGCTGGAGGCCGGTGACGTGATCTCCGCGGCCGCGGACCTGGGCCGCCCGCACCGGGTGGAAGGCATCGTCTACCGCGGCCACATGCGCGGCCGCCAGCTCGGTTTCCCGACCGCCAACCTGGAGTGCCCGCCGCACACCGCCATCCCCGGGGACGGCATCTACGCGGGCTGGCTGCTGCTCCTGGACGCCGACGGAGCGGAGCGCGGCCGCTGGCCCGCCGCCATCTCGGTCGGGCCCAACGCCACGTTCGGCGAGGCCGAGCGCACGGTCGAGGCCTACGCCCTGGACCGCGACGACCTGGATCTGTACGGCGCCCACGTGGCCATCGACTTCACCGCCCGGCTGCGCGGCACCGAGCGGTACGGCTCGGTGGAGGACCTGGTGGCCCAGATGCACCGCGATGTCGACCGGACCCGGCAACTGCTCACCCCGTGATAACGTGAAACGTTGCCGGTATACGCCGGCGGGTCGGCTGCACCCTCATGCGGCGACCTGGGGACTGGCCTGTCCGTCCCAAAACCTACTGACGATCTGAAGGAGCCACGTGCCGCTCGATAACGCCGTGAAAAAGGAGATCATGGCGGACCACGCGACCGCTGAGGGTGACACCGGTTCGCCGGAGGTCCAGGTTGCGCTGCTGACCCGCCGGATCAATGACCTGACCGAGCACCTCAAGGTGCACAAGCACGATCACCACAGCCGTCGTGGCCTGCTGCTCCTCGTGGGCCGCCGCCGCCGGCTCCTGAAGTACCTCGCGAAGAAGGACATCACCCGCTACCGTGCGCTCATCGAGCGTCTCGGCCTGCGCCGCTGATGCCCTGGCTGGGGCAGGCCGCCGGCCCGCCCCAGCCGTTACCACAACACTGTTCAACTGACATCCCGGGTCCCGGTCCGCAGCGACGGGCCGGTCCTCGGTAGTGGTTCTCGGGTCCGCCCTTCGCGGACAGAGCCGAGAGCTTCAATCGAAGACCGGCCGCTGGGCAGACGCCCCGGCCGCGCCGTCGCACCGGCAGGGCCCACGGGATTGACCGCAAGGAGGCCCACCCGTGGAGGGTGTGTTCACCGCTGAAGCCGTGATCGACAACGGTTCTTTCGGCTCCCACAAGCTCCGGTTCGAGACCGGCAAACTGGCCCAGCAGGCCGCCGGGTCCTGCGTCGTCTACCTGGATGACGAGACCGTGGTCCTGTCCGCCACCACGGCGGGCAAGCAGCCCCGTGAGGGCTTTGACTTCTTCCCGCTCACCGTGGACGTCGAGGAGCGGATGTACGCGATCGGCCGGATCCCCGGCTCGTTCTTCCGCCGTGAGGGCCGTCCGTCCGAGGACGCCATCCTCACCTGCCGCCTGATCGACCGGCCGCTGCGCCCCTCGTTCGTGAAGGGGCTGCGCAACGAGGTCCAGGTCGTCGAGACGATCCTGGCTCTGAACCCCGATCACCTGTACGACGTGGTGGCCATCAACGCCGCCTCGCTGTCCACCCAGATCTCCGGGCTGCCGTTCTCGGGCCCGATCGGCGGCGTCCGGGTGGCCCTGATCAAGGGTCAGTGGGTCGCCTTCCCGAACTACTCCCAGCTGGACGAGGCCACCTTTGACATGGTGATCGCGGGCCGGGTGACCGAGAGCGGCGACGTCGCGATCATGATGGTCGAGGCGGAGTCCACCCCGAAGACCCTGCCGCTGCTGGCCAACGCCGAGGAAAACGGCGCGGTGGCCCCGACCGAGGAGGTCGTGGCCCAGGGCATCGAGGCGGCCAAGCCGTTCATCAAGATCCTGTGCGACGCGCAGCAGCAGGTGGCCTCGCATGCGGCCAAGGAGACCCGGGAGTTCCCGCTCTTCCTGGACTACACCGAGGACATCCTCGAGGCGCTCGCCAGCGAGTTCTCCGATGAGCTGGCCAAGGTGCTGACGATCGCGGGCAAGGCCGAGCGCGAGGCTGAGACCGACCGGGTCAAGGCCGAGGCCAAGGAGCGGCTGTCTGCCCGCTTCGAGAACCGGGACAAAGAGGTCAGCGGCGCGTTCCGGGCGCTGACCAAGAAGCTGGTCCGCGAGCGGATCATCCGCGACGGCGTCCGCATCGACGGCCGCGGCCTGGGCGACATCCGTCAGCTCTCGGCCGAGACGCACGTGCTGCCCCGGGTGCACGGCTCCGCCCTGTTCCAGCGCGGTGAGACCCAGATCCTGGGCGTGACCACGCTGAACATGCTCCGGATGGAGCAGATGATCGACACGCTCAACCCGGAGCGCACCAAGCGCTACATGCACAACTACAACTTCCCGCCCTACTCG
>DASWVA010000586.1:0-8942 GCA_036401415.1 Streptosporangiaceae bacterium | reverse complement strand
AGGTCGGCGTGTGACGGGGAGTGCGCACCGCTATAGTGGCGGCGCTGCCTCCCCGTGACAGAAGGATGACCAACGGTGACCCGACCGGTGCCGGACACCCGCGCCCCGCGGCACGTGGCGGCCACTGAGCGGAAGGCGGCTTCACCGGGCCCCCGGGGGCCGTGGGCCGTACGAGCCCGCCGGCTGGCCGAGCCGGGCGGGACAGTGCTGGCCGCCGTCATCCTCTTCGGCTGCTACTACCTGCAGTCGCGGACCGTGCCGATCCGGTCCGACGGCGGCTCAGTGGCCCTGCAGGCCTGGGACATGCTGCACGGCGACGTACTGCTCCGGCACTGGCACATGTCCGACGTGTCGTTCTGGCCGGCCGAGCTGGTGCAGTACGCGCTGCTGGAGGCGGTCGACGGCCTCGGCCCCGGGGTCATCCACCTCGGCGGGGCCATGACCTACACCCTGCTGCTCCTGCTGGCCGCGTACCTGGCCCGGGGGCCCGGGAACCGGGCCGCCGGGCGTGACGCCCCGGCCCGGGTGGCGGTCGTGGTGGCGATCATGGTGGCTCCGGCCGCGGTGGAGAGCCCCACCCTGCTGCTCACCCCTGACCACCTCGGCAGCGCCGTGCCGGTGCTGCTGGCCTGGCTGGCCGTGGACCGGCTGGCGGATCGACCGGGGGCCCGCTGGTACCTGCCGGTGCTGGTGGCGCTGGTGCTGGCCTGGGGGCAGGTCGCCGACGGGCTCGTCCTGCTCACCGGCGCCCTGCCCATGGCCGTCGCCTGCGGCGCCCGGGCCTGCGTGCGGCTGCGGCCCCGGGCCGCGGGCTCAGGCACGACCGCGTTTCCGTGGCTCGAAGCCGGCCTGGCCGGGGCGGCGATCGTATCGGCGGTACTCGCGCGGGGGATCGAGGCCCTGATCCGGGTCAGCGGCGGATACGTGCTGCGCCCGGTGGCCACCAGCATCACCAGCTGGGCTGAACTGCCGCACGTGGTCAAGCTCACCGCGCAGGGCCTGGCCGCCTTGTTTGGGGTGGCGTTCTCCCGGGGCCAGCCCGCCACCGAAACGGTGTTCGCCGTGCTGCACCTGGCCGGCCTGGCCGTGGCCCTGGTGGCGTTCGTGCTCGCGCTGGGCCGCCTGGGCCGGGCGGGCGACCTGATGCTGCCCGGCCTGGCCCTGGGCATCGCGGTCAACGTAGCCGCCTATACAGCCACGCCGTACGCGCAGGACCTGCTGAGCACCAGGGAAATCTCGGCCGCGCTGCCGTTCGCGGCCGTGCTGGCCGGCCGCCAGCTGGCCGGGCCGATGTGGCGCGCGGCCCGGGCCTGGCCGGCAGTGGCCCCGGCCCTGGCGGTGGTACTGGTGGCGGCCCCGGTCGCCCTGGGCTACCACGCCAGCCAGCCCGCGCGGCCGGCGGATAATCAGAAGCTGGCCAGCTGGCTGGCCGCCCACCACCTGACCGCCGGGCTGTCCACCGACTACTGGGTGGCCAACAGCACCACGCTGGACGCGGGAGGCCGCGTCACTGTCCGGCAGATCTCCATCAACCGCCGCTGGCAGCTGGTCCACCCGGTCACCTGGGGCAACCGAAGTGACTGGTACGACGCAGAGCACTGCAGCGCAAGCTTTATCGTGGTGGACGACGCGCGGCCGGGGGCCTGGACCGCCGAGTCGTGGGGTGCGGTGCATGCGTTCGGGCGCCCCGTCCGCACCCTGCACCCCGATGGCTACACCGTGCTGATCTGGCGCCGGAATCTGCTGGCCGGCATTCGGTAGGGCCGCGGTCCAAGTAGGCTGGCGGCGCTCTTATCGACCATTGCGAGGTCCTAAATACCATGCGACGCATCGTTGCGCTCTTTGTCGTTCCGCTGATTGCCGGCTTGGCGCTGGTGGGATGCGGTTCATCCGCTCCACCACCCCCGGCGAACAGTTCCGTGACCGCCAAGGGGACATTCGGCTCGATCCCCAAGGTGACGATCCCCAAGGAACAGGCGAGCACCGCGCTCGCGGTCAAGACCCTGATCCAGGGCAAGGGGGCAACGGTCACCAAGGCGGACCTGTTCCTGTCCAACTTCACGATCTACGTGTGGAGTGGCAAGACGAACAAGCTGCTCGACTCCACCTACTCCAGCTCCCCGCAGGTGCTCCCGGCATCGCTGCTGCCCGGCATCGAGAGCGCGGTGACCGGCAAGAAGCTCGGCAGCCGGATCCTGGCCGTCATCCCGCCCAAGGAGGGCTACGGGACCAGCGGTAACTCCCAGCTCGGAGTCAAAGGCACCGACACGCTGGTGTTCGTCCTCGACCTGATCCAAAAGTACGACTCGGGCAAGGTCGGCGCGACCGGCACCCAGGCCCCCAGCGGCAGCCACCTGCCCACGGTGAGCGCGGCCCAGGGCAGCGCGCCGACGATCACGATTCCCAAGGGCGTGCCCGCGCCCAAGACGCTGGTGACCAAGACGCTGATCAAAGGCACTGGCGCGCCCGTGGCCAAGGGCCAGGACGTGGTGGCCCAGTACGTCGGGGTCAACTACCGGACCGGCAAGGTCTTCGACTCATCCTGGACGCGGAGCCTGCCGTACAGCTTCAAAATCGGTGCTTCGCCGAGCCAGGTCATCCCGGGCTGGGACAAGGGCCTGGTCGGCCAGACCGTGGGCAGCAGGGTCCTGCTCATCATCCCGCCGTCGGACGCCTACGGCAGTGCCGGTCAGTCGCAGGCCGGCATCACCGGCACCGACACGCTGGTGTTCGTGGTCGACATCGTCGGGGCGGTCACCCCCGGCGCGACGAGCTGACGCCGGCGGTAGCTGATGGCCCGTCCGGCGCTGGTCCCGGCCGTTCAGGCTGCGCCGGGCGCGCCGGACGAGGCCGGGCCGGCTGACCGGCCACGCCGGCTGCGGCTGCGGGTGGCGGGGGCGGCCGGTTTCACCCTGGCCGCCCTGGGCCTGTTCGCGGCGTTCGTCCGGCTGTCCGCCAGCTACCCGGTGAACTCGGACGGGGCCAACATCGTCCTGATGGCCGGGGACATGCTCCACGGCAACGTGCTGCTGCACAGCTGGGACATGTCGGACGTGTCGTTCTGGACGACCGAGCTGCCCCAGTACATGCTGGTCGAGCTGGCCCGCGGCTCCGGCCCGGACGTGCCCCACATCGCGGCGGCCATGACCTACACGCTGGTCCTGGTGCTGGCCGCACTGCTGGCCGGGTCCCGGGGCCCCGGGACCCGGGAGAGGCTGACCCGGGGCCTGCTGGCCGCCGGGATCATGGTCGCGCCCCAGCTCGGCGCGGGCGTGTTCGTGCTGCTGCTGTCGGTCGGGCACATCGGTACCGCCGTGCCGGTGCTGGTCACGTGGCTGCTCGTGGACCGGGCCCGCCCCCGGTGGTACGTACCCGTGCTGGCCGGCTTCCTGCTGGCCTGGGCGGTGATCGCGGACCCGCTGGTCCTGGTGGTCGGGATCGGGCCGCTGGCCGCGGTCGGGCTGGCCCGGGCGGCGCGGGTGCTGCTCGCCCGGCAGGGCTGGCGGGCCGCCCGGTACGACCTGTCCCTGGCCGGGGCGGCGCTGGCCGCGGGCGGAATCTGGGCCGGGGTGGCCAGCGCCGTGAAGGCGCTCGGCGGCTACACCGTGCATCAGGTCCCGTTCCACTTCGTCACCTGGTCCGCGCTGGGCGCGCACGCCAGGACCACCGGGCTGAGCCTGCTGGCGCTGTTCGGGGCCAGCTTCGGCGGCGCGGCCCCCGGGGCCGGAGTGCTGTTCCCGGCGCTGCACGTCGCCGGGCTGCTGGTGGTCACGGTGGCGCTGGCGGTGAACCTGGCCCGGTTCTCCGGCCGGAGCCTCACCGATCAGGTGCTGGCCGTGGCCGTCGTGGTCAACCTGGTCATCTACCTGGTCAGCAGCTTTTCCTCCGGCGTCCTGAACGCCCGGGAGATCGCGGTCGTACTGCCGTTCGGCGCCGCCCTGGCCGGCCGCACGTTCGGCTCCTGGCTGGCCCGGGCCCCCTGGCCCGCCCCGGGCGCGTGGGGCCGGCCTCAGCGCTGGGCCCGCCCGGCGCTGCTGGCCGCGCTGGCCGGGTACGCCGCCGGCCTGGGCGTCCAGCTGACCCAGCCCGCGGCCCCGCCCGCCAACACCCGGCTGGCCGGCTGGCTGGCTGACCACCACCTCACCCACGGTCTGAGCGGCTACTGGCAGGCGGGCAGCGTCACCCTCGACAGCCGCGGCAGCGTCACCGTCCGCCCGCTGGTGGACCACTTCAGCGGGCTGGTGCCCTACCGCTGGGAGGCCAAGCGCAGCTGGTTCGACGGGCGGACCAGGTACGCCGACTTCGTGGTGCTGGACCGGCAGCCGGGTTTCTTCACCTACTGGGATCCCGCCCGCCAGGTCCGCGACGTTTTCGGGGCCCCGGCCCTGACCTACCGCACTGGTCCCTACACGATCCTGGTCTGGCACCAGAACCTGCTGACCGCCCTGCCCCGGTGGGAACAAGGCGCCACCCGCCCCGGCTGACCGCCCGGGCGAGGGTCAGGGCGCGGTCACAGGATCTGGGTGCGGTAGATGGCGACGGTGACGAACAGCGGGGCGGCGCAGGCGGCCCACCACACCAGGCGGCGCGGGGCGGCGAGCAAAATGAGCGTGGCCAGCAGGTAGACCTCGGTGAACGAGCGCAGGTCGGCGTAGCCGTCCCAGTTGGTCGGGGCCAGGCACCAGATCTCCACCAGGTAGAGCACGAACGCGGCCCGCTCGTAGAGCGGCACCGCAGCCGGCCGCAGGGACACCAGGGCGGCCACCGCGACCAGCGCCAGGACGCCGAACTCCAGGTCCCAGATGAGCACCGCGCCGGGCGCGCCGGGAACCGGGGCAGCCGGGTGCCCGAAGTTGTGCGCGATCGCGCGCAGGCCAGCCCGCAGCGGCACGCCTGCGTTCTTGCCCCCGTCGCCCAGAATGGGGAACACGCCGGTCGCGCGCTTGAGCGCGACCTCCCAGGCCGCGAAGACGACTCCGGGGACGAGCCAGGCCAGATCGTCCGGGCCAGGCCGGTCCCGCCCTGGCCCGGACGCCCGCGCCAGGGCCACCAGCCGGGTGATGGCCAGCGCGAACGGGGCGACCAGGACGGTCTCCCGGGTCAGGGCGCCGAACGCGAACAGGCCGGCCGCCAGCAGCGGATGACGGTGCCGGAAGGCCAGGATCCCGGCCAGCAGGCAGGCCGCGGCGAGCGGCTCGGTCAGGTCCCGGGCCACGCTGGTGGCGAAGCCGAAGTAACCGGCGGGCAGCAGGCCCCACAGGGCGTGGCGGCCAGACTCCCGGGCCGCCACGCCGCCCAGCACACCGATCGCGCCGACGGCCAGCACGTTGATCGCGGCCAGCGCGTACGGCACCGCGGCGGGTACGCCCGCCGAGCCCAGCCAGGCCAGCGCCGAGTACCCGATCCGGACGAACCGGTACCACTGGTCCATGGTCACGCCGTCCGCGGACCAGTGCAGGTCCGCCGGGGACCGCGCCATCCGGTAGTAGAACTGGCCGTCGTAGCCGGCGTAGTGGAACACCTTGACCCCGGCCGGCAGCTGCGCGGGGTGCCCGTAGACGTTACCGATCAGCGCCAGCCCGGAGACGTTGCCGCGCAGCAGGATCACGACCCGGGCCGCGATCTCCGCGATCACGACGGCCGCGGCGATCAGCCCGGGAACGGCCGCGTGGTCGGTCCGGGCCCGCAGCCGCGGCCGCCGTCCCGGTACCGCCGCGCTGGCCGCGGCGGTGGGGGCGACATGCACGGCCTCCGGCCTCCCGCCCGCGTCCGGTCCCGGGACGGCCCGCTGCCGTGCCCGCAGACGCGGGCCAGCGTATCTGACCAAGTGTGCCCGTTCGGTGGCAATCAGTTCAGTCGCTGCCGGTCAGCCCGTCCAGGACCAGGGACGCCGCGTGCCGGCCGGCCGCGGCGCAGGCCAGGAAGTAGGCATGGTCCTGGTCCAGCCCCCGGCCCATCGTGGACAGCGGGGCCGGGCTGGCGCGCAGGGCCTCATCCAGCCCCTCGGCGCTGACCCGGACCAGCCGGTGCCGGCCCGCCAGTGGCTCCGCCTCCCGCGCCAGCTGGGCACCGAACGCGCCCGGCAGGTCCGGCAGCACGACGTCGGCCCGGGCCAGCGCGACCCGGCCGTAGGCGGTCATGCTGTGATGGGAGATACCGCGGTGCCGGTCCCGCGGATCGGCGTCGCTGATCCGCAGCGCGGCCACCGGCCGCCCGCCGAGCACGGCGACCGCGTTCACCGCCTCGCCCGCTGCCACTCCCGAGAACCCCCACCGCGTGCCGGTGCCCAGGTTGCCGGGCCCCTGCGCGACCACGGCCACGTCCGCGCCGAGCACATGCCGGGCCGCGAGCAACCCGGTGTGCAGGGTGACGGTCTCCAGGTCCCCGCCGAACGCCTGGCCCACGGTGACCGTTCCCGCCAGCCAGCCCGCCTCGCGCAAGATGGCGCAGGTCCGGGAAAACCAGGCGGGCAGCGCCCCGCCGTCGGTCATCACGTACGCGGCCCGCACCGGGGCCCGGAACGGGCCATCCGCCCGGGCCGGAGCCGGGTCGCCCGCCACGCAGCGTTCGGCTTCGTCGAAAGACCCGCCAGGACCGGGGCGAGAGCTGAGTGCAGGTCGGCCACCACCACCGGCATCCCGGCGATGTCGTCAGCGTCGCGCAGCAACTCGTGATGCGGCGAATCCTGCTCGTCGGCGCCCAGCACGATCGCCTGCAGCGGCGTGTACCTGGCCTTGACCAGGTGCCCGGGCCCGGTACGGTCGGCTGGCAACCGGTCCGGCACCGCCACCACCAGCGCGTACCCGCCGGTGCCGAGGGCCAGGTCGAGCGCGGTGGTGTTGAGCAGGACCCGGTCGCCGGGCTCCGGGCGGCCGGTCAGCGCCGGGTAGGCCAGCGCGCGCAGCGGGCGGCCGGCGTCCGCCACGGTCACCTCGACCTCGGCCGCCCCCGCCCATTCCCGCCGGACCCGGGTCACGGTGCCGTTCCGCCAAGTGATCACCCCGGCAGGGTAGCGGCCGCCGCGAACCCAGATTGTGCACTCCCACCCGCCCGGGTAGGCGAGAATGTAAGCGGACCGGGAAGAGGGGTGCCGATGTCACGGCGGAAGACCGAGCGGCTACTGAGCCTGGTGGTCTGCCTGCTGTCCACTCGGCGCTATCTCACCGCCGAGCAGATCCGCCAGGCCGTGGCCGGGTATCCGGACCAGACCGAGGCGTTCAAGCGGATGTTCGAGCGGGACAAGGAAGAACTGCGTGAGCTCGGTATCCCGTTGGAGACCGGCCCGATCAGCCCGCTGGATGGCGAGGACCTCGGCTACCGGGTGCAGCGGCAGGCCTACGAACTGCCCGAGCTGCGGCTGGAGGCGGACGAGGCCGCGGTGCTGGGGCTGGCCGCCCGGGTGTGGCAGCACGCCGAGCTGGCCGGGGCTGCGGCGGGCGCGCTGCTCAAGCTGCGGGCGGCCGGGATCGACACCGATGACGCCGGCCCGGACACCCGGCAGGGCATCGAGCCGCGCGTGCACACCACCGAGCCTGCCTTTGGCCCGCTGTGGGAGGCGGTTCGGGATCGCCGCCCGGTGACGTTCGCCTACCGGGCCGCCGGGCGCAGCGAGCCGCAGGCCCGTGAGCTGGAGCCGTGGGGTGTGGTCAACCGGCACGGCCGCTGGTACGTGGCGGGCCGGGATCGGGACCGGGACGCCACCCGGGTGTTCCGGCTCGGCCGCATCGCCGGGCCGGTCCGGTTCTCCGGGCCCCCCGGCAGCGTCACGGTGCCGGACGGGACAGACCTGCGCGAGGTGGTACGCAGCTTTGACTCGGCGCCCGGCCGTGAGCAGACCGCCGTGCTGCGGATCCGGGCCGGGGCCGGCTACGGCCTGCGCCGCTTCGCCACCGGCCCGCCCGCCCCGGCCGGGGAAGGCTGGGACACGATCAGCGTGCCGTTCTCCGAGCCGGGCTACTTCGCCGACCAGGTGGCCTCGTTCGGCGCGGATGTGGTGGTGACCGAACCACCCGACCTGCGCGACGCGGTGATCCGGCGGCTGAAGGGGGCGCTGGCATGAGTACGGGCGAGCAGCCTCCCCGCCGGCGCGCGGGCACCACCGCGACCTCGGCCGAGCGGCTGCAGCGGCTGCTGGCCCTGGTCCCGTACGTGGTCAGCCGCAAGGCCGTCGGGCTGGCCGACACCGCCGACGCGTTCGGCCTCACTGAACGCGAGCTGGTCGACGACCTCAACCTGCTCTGGTGTGTGGAGCTGCGTGACCCCGACCCGTACTGCCCGATCGACCTGTCCTATGAGGGCGGCGAGATCGTGGTCAGCCAGGCCGAGTCGATCGGGCGGCCGCTCAGGCTGGCCGTGGACGAGGCCAGCGCGCTGCTCATCGCGCTGCGGATGCTGGCCGACGTGCCCGGCCTGGAGGACCGCTCCGCGCTCAGCCGGCTCATCGCCAAGCTGGAAGCCGCCGCCGGAGAGGCTGCCGCGCCCAGCGCCCAGGTCGCGGTGCAGGTCGACCGGCCCACCGGCGAGGAGGCGGTCGCCCGGATCCGGGACGCGCTGACCCACCGCCGCCGCCTGCACCTGCGCTACTATGTGCCCGGCCGGGATGAGGCGACTGAACGCGACGTGGACCCGATGCGCCTGCTGGTGGTCGAGGGCCGCACCTACCTGGAGGGCTGGTGCCGCCGGGCCGACGGGGTGCGGCTGTTCCGGCTGGACCGGATTCTGGGCACCGAGGTGCTGGACGTGCCCGCCGAGGTCCCGGCCGACGCCCAGCCGGTCGACGTCGGCCAGGGACTGTTCCGCCCGTCGGAGCAGGACGTGCACGTGGTGCTGGAGGTATCACCCGGCGGACGCTGGGTCGCGGAGTACTACCCGACCGAATCGGTGACCGAACTGGCCGACGGGCGGGCCCGGATCCAGCTGCGCACGCCGGACACCCAGTGGGT
>DASWVA010000585.1:0-9234 GCA_036401415.1 Streptosporangiaceae bacterium | reverse complement strand
GGCGCGGCAGGCCGGCCGTGCCGCGAGCGCCGGGCAGCCGGGCCAGCAGCATGGTCAGCCCGGTCGCGCCGGCGTAGACGATGACGATGCCGCCCAGGGTGACCACCGGCCAGGGCAGGACGTGCTGCAGCGACGGCCAGCCGAAGTCCACCAGCGCGGTCAGGAACAGCTCCTGGCTGAGGTAGATGCCGTAGGAGTAGTCGGCGCCGGCCCGGACCAGCCCGCGCAGCCAGCGCGGGTTCTGCTCCCGCCCCAGCAGCACGCCGAGCAGGTAGATGGCGGTGATCAAGCCCAGTTACAGGGAGATTTCAACGGGCTGGAACGGGTCGGAAGGGTAGCCGGTGCGGAAGCCGGGCACGCCATGGGCGGCGAGCAGGAACCAGCCCTCGCTGAACGCCACCGCCGCGGCCGTGGCCACCAGCAGCCCGCGCCAGTGCCGGCCCAGCCAGCCGTGCACGTCCTGGTCGTGCCAGGCCATCACCCCGCCGGCGATGACGAACAGCTGGTAGCCTGCCGGGCCGGGCTGGGCGGCCCCGGGACGCCCGCCGGAAGTTGACTGACGGTCACCAGACCCGGGGAGGCTGATGACGCGACTCGCAGTGGTCCTGGACCGGACGGTCAGCCTTCCCAGCGTTTACCCAGGTCAAGCCCGACGCCGGCCGTAGAGGTGGAGAGCCCACAGGTAGCTGCCGAGCGCGATGACCGCGCACCAGGCGATGGCCAGCCCGCCCTGGTGGCCGATGCCGGTGCCCAGCAGCAGGCCGCGCAGGGTCTCGGTGACCGGCGTGAACGGCTGGTACCCGGCGAACCAGCGCAGTCCCGCCGGCATCGAGCGGGTGGGCACGAAGCCGCTGCCCAGGAAGGGCAGCAGGAGCAGGAACATCGGCGTGTTGCTGGCGGTCTCCACGCTCTTGGCGGCCAGGCCGAGGGCGACCGTGAGCCAGGTGAAGGCCAGCGCGGTCAGCACCAGCAGCCCGGCCGCGGCCAGCCACTCCAGCGGGGTCGCGGTGGGCCGGAAGCCCACGCCCAGCGCGATGGCGGTGACGACGGCCATGCCCAGCACGGACTGGATCAGGCTGCCCAGGACGTGGCCGGCGAGCACCGAGGACCGGGCGATGGCCATGGTGCGGAAGCGGTCGACGATGCCCTCGGTCATGTCCGTAGCCACCGAGATCGCGGTGCCCTGCGCCACGGCGGCCGCGGTCAGGACGATGATCGCGGGGGCCACGTAGTTCGCGTAGGCGGCGCGGCCACCGGTCGCGGCACCGGGGACGCCCGGGCCGAGCCCGGAGCCGAGCGTGCCGCCGAACACGTACACGAACAGCAGCAGGAACACCACCGGCATGCCGATGATGAGCACGGTCAGGGACGGGTAGCGCCGCAGGTGCCGCAGGTTGCGGCGGAGCATGGTGGCGGAGTCGGACAGGACGTAGGTGCTCATCGCGGGCCTCCGGTGAAGGCGAAGAACACGTCGTCCAGGTCCGGCGTGTGGATGGACACGCGGTCGGCGTCGGCGTGCGCCTCGTGCAGTTCGTTGAGCAGGGTGCGCAGCGAGCCGGCGTCGCCGTCGCTGGGCACCTGAAGGGTGAGCGCGTCGTCGTCCCGGGCCGTGGCCCCGGCCAGGCCGGCCGCGGCGGCCAGGTCGGCGGGGCGGCTGAAGTGCAGCAGGACGTGGCTGCCGGGGATCTTGCGCTTGAGCTCGTCGGCGCGGCCGTCGGCCACGATGCGGCCGTGATCGAGCACCGCGATCCGGTCTGCGAGCTCATCGGCCTCGTCCAGGTTCTGGGTGGTGAGAAAGACGGTGACCCCGCCCGCCACCAGGTCCCGGATGATCTGCCACATCGTGCGCCGGCTGCGCGGGTCCAGCCCGGTGGTCGGCTCGTCCAGGAAGATGAGCCGCGGGTCACCCATCAGGGTCATGGCCAGGTCAAGGCGGCGGCGCATACCGCCCGAGTAGGTGGACGCGGGCTTGCGGGCCGCGCCGGTCAGGTCAAACCGCTCCAGCAGGGCGGCGGCCCGGGCCCGGCCCGCGGCCCGGCCCAGATGGTGCAGGTCGGCCATCAGGCGCAGGTTCTCCTCCCCGGTGAGCAACTGGTCCACGGCGGAGAACTGGCCCGTGACCCCGATCGCGGCCCGCACGGCCCCGGGCGCGCGGGCCAGGTCGTGCCCGGCCACCTCGATCCGGCCGGCGTCGGCCGGGATCAGGGTGGACAGGATCTGCACGGTAGTGGTCTTGCCCGCGCCGTTCGGGCCGAGCAGCGAGAAGACGGTCCCTTCGGTCACGGCGAGGTCGATGCCGTCCAGGACGAGGGTGCCGCCGAACGACTTCCGCAGCCCGGTCACACTGATCGCGAGGCTCATGAGGACCCCGTGCGGGTGCGGCGGATCGTGATGTCGCCCATGGCCGTCCGGGCGTGCACCTCGACGGCCTGGTCGGCGGGGCCGGGCTCGCTGGTGGCGTCCATCTCGTTGCGCAGCTTGCCGAACTGCGTGTGCACGTCGAGCCGGGCGGCGGTGCCGTCCTGGATGCCGATCTCCACGGCACCGTACGAAGTCTTCAGGCTGGCTGTGCCGCGGGTCAGGCCGCCGACCCGGACAGCCCCGTTGGCCGTGGTGGCCTCCACCCGGGCTCGCGCGTGGTCCACGTCGATGTCGCCGTTGGCCGCCTTGATCCGCAGGTCGCCGCGGACCTCACCGATCCAGGTGTCACCGTTGGAGTTCCTGATCACCGCGTTGCCCTGCACGTCGCGGAGCCGGATCCGGCCGGAACCGGTGGTGACGTCGGCGGTACCGTTCACCCGGTCCGCGGTGACGGCGCCGGCGCCGGTGCTGACGTCGAGCGTCCCGGTCTCGTCCAGGATGACGTCGCCCGCGCCCGAGCTCAGCCGGCAGTCGCCCAGCTGGCCTTCGACGCGGAAGGCGCCCATCCCGCCGGCGGTGCGCAGGCCCGAGCCCGTGGGCAGGTCCACGGTCAGGTCGATCGAGCCGGGCCGGCCGATCAGGTTGCGCAGCTGGGGTCCTTTGACCAGCAGCCGGCCCGCGGTGTACTCGACGCGGGTGCGCTCAGCCGCCCGGACGTCGGCGTCGTGGTCCTCGTCGCTGGGGCGGACTTCGACTACGGTGTCGTCCCGGTCGCTGGCGGTGATCCGGGCGTCCCCGGCCGTGAACTCGATCACGGCCTGGATGGGCCCGGGAGTGCTGAAAACAGGCATGCTGATCTTCTCTCCGTGCTGAGGTGGATGCTGGTGGGCTTGTCGGGGTGCGGGCGCTGGGGGCGGGGCTAGCGCACCCAGCCGCTGAAGTGCTGGCCGCCGCGCGGGGCACGCCAGTCGGTCCGGTTGCTGCGGCGCTCCTGGCCGCCGGGCGAGCCGGGTGGCCCGTCGAGGGCCGCGGCCGCCGCCCGGACCAGCCAGGCGTTGACCGACAGGCCGCCCCGGCCCGCCGCCTCCTCGACCCGGTTCTTGAGGTGCTCGGGCAGCCGCAGGTTGATCCGGACCATGGCCGACTCGTCGCCCTCCGGGGGCGCCGCCGCCGGTGACGGGGCCGCTTCCGGTGAGCAGGCCGCCTCCGGTGGCCCGGGCGCGTCCGCGGTGCCGGTCTCGGCGGGCGGCAGGGTCACCACGAACGCCGGTTCCCGGTCCCGCAGCCGCAGGTCCACCGAGCCGGGCGCCATGTCCCGGGTGATCTCACCCGCGGCCGCCGACAGCGCGTCCAGCAGGACCAGCCGCGCCGCCGCGTCCAGCGGAGCGGTGAGCCGCTCCGCCAGCGCCCGGGCGTCGTCCCCGCCCGCCGCGGCCGCCACGGCCAGTTGCTGCCGCAACGTCTCCACGTACCCCGTCAGGTTCATGGCATCATAATGGCACCATTCTGGCACCAACACAAGTCCGGGGTGGCTCAGATTGGCTCCCATGCGGGGGAGGCGGGTGAGAACTAGCGGGCCGGAAGGCGGCGGTAGCGGCCGGCGTGGCTGAGCAGAGCGCGGTAGGCGCCGGGATCGGGAAGGACGGTCACCGGGAGAGCTTCCGCCCGGCGCGGCGGATCCACAGGGCGAAGGCGACCATGATGGCGGCCAGGGCGCACAGCGAGCCGCCGTACAGGTAGAACTCACCGCTGGGCACGGCGGCCACGACCACGCTGCCCTGGCGGGACGGGGAGTCGAGCACGAACGAGGCCACGATCCAGCCCAGCGCGGGGACGATCGCGCCGGCCACCGAGGTCATCCCCCAGGCCCCGAACACGCAGGTCGCCAGCAGCAGCAGGCACCAGAGCGCCGCGGCGGCCGGGAACGAGCCAAGCGTCCAGATGCTGTAGGCGAACGAGCCGATCAGCCCCTCGACCAGGCCGAGGACGAGCAGCAGGCCGTAGGCGCCGCCGGTCACGAACGCGTCCCGGCGGGGCACCGGCTCAGCGGGCGGCGGACCCGGTCGCGAACCCATGAGGCTCAAGGCTACCCAGCACGCCCGGCGGTGGCACGCGGCGGCACGGGCTGCGCGCGGGCGCCCGGGGGCGGGGATGCGGGCGGGGACGGATCCAGGCCGAGCCCCGCGAACAGGTCGGCTTCGCGCGGGGCCGGGGCCACGGGTCGCGAACGTTCGATGTCATCGGGAACGTCCGGGCGGCGGGACCCGCCCGCGGCCGTGGCCACGAGGGAGTAGTACTCCAGGCCGGAGGCGAGCTGGGCGATGCCGTTGGACAGCGCGAAGTACCTCCCGGCCACGGTGATCTGGGTGGCGTGGGCGGCCATCGCGGCCAGCTTGGCGTCCAGGTGGCCGGTGCCGTCGATCTCGGTGCTGACCTGCTCGTCCGGCACCCCGTAGACCAGGTCGGCCTCGGACTCCGGCAGCCGCCAGTGCCGCGGCAGGCCCGGGTCGCCGCCCGTCCGCAGGTCGCGGGCGCGGGCGGCCCGCAGCTCCGTCATCTCCGCCTCGAGCGCCGAGCGGGGGGTGGTGCTGGCGTAGAACTTGGCCACCGCCCACGGCGCCAGGCCGCCGTCGACGGACACCGCCGGGTCGGCCGCGAGCGCGAACGCGCGCCAGGCCACCCGGTGGGCCTGGATGTGGTCCGGGTGCCCGTAGAACCCGTCGTCGTCGTAGGTCACCATGACCTGCGGCCGGACCTCGCGGATGACCGCGGCCAGGTCGAGCGCGGCTTCGTCGAGGCTGGCCCGCCAGAAGCAGCGGGGGTCCTCGTTCTCCGGGGTGCCGATCATCCCCGAATCACGCCAGCGGCCCGCCCCGCCGAGGAACCGGTGGTCGCAGACACCCAGGACGGCGCAGGCGGCGGCCAGCTCGCCGATCCGGTACCCGCCGAGCTGATCGCCGGCGCCGGCGGCCAGGTGGGCCAGCCCGGGCGGAATGATCTCGCCCAGCTCACCGAGCGTGCACGTGACCAGTGTGACCTGAGCGCCTTCGGCGGCGTAGCGGGCCATGGTGGCCCCGGTGCCGATCGATTCGTCGTCCGGATGGGCGTGCACCAGCAGCAGGCGGCGGTCGGCGGGTGAGGTCACGCACGTGAGGGTAGCCGTGGCTGGCAGGATGTCGGAACATGACCGAAAGCTTTCCCCGGCAGCAGGCCCGGACCAGGCGCTTCAGCCTCGGCGTCCCGCGGGCCTACCGCATCTCCCCCGACGGGACCCGCGTCGCCTTTTTGCGCAGCCGGGGCGGGTCCGACCCGGTGACCTGCCTGTGGCAGCTGGACGTGGCCAGCGGCACGGAGCGGCTGATCGCGGACCCGGCCGCGCTGAACGCGGCCGACGAGGACCTGCCCGCGCAGGAGAAGGCCCGGCGGGAGCGGGCCCGCGAGCAGGCCGGCGGCGTGGTCTCCTACGCGGCCGACGCGGACCTGCGCACGGTGGTGTTCAGCCTGTCCGGCCGGGTGTTCACGGCCGACCTGACCGCGGCCGAGGGAACCCCGGGCGCGGCCGCGCGCGAGGTCACCGTGCGGACACCGGCCCTGGATCCGCGGCCGGACCCGGCCGGGCACCTGCTGGCCTACGTCAGCGGCGGGGCGCTGCGGGTGACCTCCCTGGCCCCGGACGGCGCCGCCGGGCCGGACCGCGTGCTGGCCGGGCCCGCCGACGGCGAGCCGTCGGTGTACTACGGCCTGGCCGAGCACATCGCGGCCGAGGAAATGGAGCGGCTGCGCGGCTACTGGTGGGCGCCGGACGGCCGGTCGCTGCTGGTCGCGCGGGTGGACGAGACCCCGGTGCAGCGCTGGTACATCTCCGACCCGGCCCACCCGGACCGCGCCCCGGCCCAGATCCGGTACCCGGCCGCGGGCACGCCGAACGCGGACGTCTCGCTGGTCCTGGTGCACCTGGACGGCGGGCAGACGCCGGTCGGGTGGGACCGGGACACCTTCGAGTACCTGGTCACCGTGGCCTGGGAAGCGGACCGGGACCCGCTGATCGTGGTGCTGAACCGGGCCCAGACCCGGATGCAGGTCCGGAGCGTGGACCCGGCCACCGGCGAGACCACGCTGCTGCTCGAGGACACCGATCCGCAGTGGGTGGACATCGTGCCGGGCGTGCCCGCCGGGACGGCGGACGGCCGGCTGGCCTGGGTCGCCGACGCGGGCGGGGCCAAGCGGCTGTTCCTGGGGACGCCGGGCGAGCACGCCAGCGGCACGGCCCGGCCGGTCACGCCGGCCCGCCTGCAGGTCCGGTCGGTGCTGGACGTGGACGGGGACACCGTGCTGTTCACCGCGTCGGGCGAGCCGACCGAGATCGCGGTGTGGAGCCACGGGCCCGGCGGGCTGACCCAGGTCTCTCTGGACGGCGGCCTGGCCGCGGGGCGCCGGGCGGGCGGCACCACCGTGCTCACCCGCCGCACGCTGGACAACGACGGCGTGAGCGTCGAGGTCCGGCGGGACGGGGAGGACGGGCCGGTGGCCCGGATCGGGTCCCACGCCGAGACGCCGAACCTGCCCGCGCCGCGGCCGCGCCTGCTCACCCTGGGCGCCCGGGAGATCCGGGCGGCGGTACTGTTCCCGTCCTGGCACGAGCCGGGCTCCGGGCCGCTGCCGGTGCTGCTCGACCCGTACGGCGGACCGCACGCCCAGCGGGTGCTGGCCGGGCGCGGCGCCTTTCTGACCTCCCAGTGGTTCGCCGAGCAGGGCTTCGCGGTGCTGATCGCGGACGGCCGGGGCACGCCCGGGCGCGGCCCGGCCTGGGACCGCGCGGTACACCGGAACCTGGCCGACCCGGTGCTGGCCGACCAGGTGGATGCGCTGCACGCGGCGGCCGAGCAGTTCGGCGACCTGGACCTGTCCCACGTGGCCATCCGGGGGTGGTCGTTCGGGGGTTACCTGGCGGCGCTGGCCGTGCTGCGCCGGCCGGACGTGTTCCACGCGGCCATCGTGGGCGCGCCGGTGACCGACCAGGCGCTGTACGACACCTGTTACACCGAGCGGTACCTGGGCCTGCCGCAGGACAACCCGGAGGTGTACGCGCACTGCTCGCCGGTCGCGGACGTGGAACGACTGCAGCACACTTCGGACAACAGCACCGAACTGCGCACGCCGCGGCCCATGATGATGATTCACGGTCTGGCCGACGACAACGTGGTGGTCGCGCACACGCTGCGGTTCTCCTCCGCCCTGCTGGCGGCCGGGTACCCGCACACGGTGCTGCCGCTGACCGGGGTGACGCACATGACGCCCCAGGAGGTCGTGGCCGAGAACCTGCTGCTGCTCCAGATCGACTTCCTGCAGGAGGCGCTGGGCCTATCCGCCGCAGGCGGGACGGTGTGAGCGCGCGGAGTGTAGCAAGGGTCACAGGCCCCAACCGGGCCCAGGGGCAGCTTTTGCGCTGAGACTGGAATAAATTTTTAACAACTGAACACCCGCGGGCGACGGGGCACGGCCGGAGCGGGCGCAACTATATTCGACCAGTAGCGAGGACGTCGAGGATGACGCAAGCTTTGGACGCGCCGGGACGCACGCGGGCGCAGATCGCGGAGAAGACCCTCCGCAAGGATCCCTGGTGGCGCCAGCCGGCCATCGTGGTCGCCCTGCTCAGCATCTGGGTCGCCTACGCGACGGTCCGGGTGTTCATGGGCCACTACTACTGGGTGGGGCGGTACCACTACCTGACCCCGTTCTACTCGCCGTGCGTCAGCGGTGAATGCGTGCCCGGGTCGAGCACCCTGGGGCACTGGATCCCCGCGGTGCCGCCGATCATCCCCTACGCCTTCGTGGCGCTGGTGTTCGTCCTCGGCTTCCGGCTGACCTGCTACTACTACCGGAAGACCTACTACCGGGCGTTCTGGCGGTCACCCGCGGCGTGCGCGGTGCGCGAGCCGCACGAGAAGTACACCGGGGAGACCAGGTTCCCCCTGATCGTGCAGAACCTGCACCGCTACTTCTTCTACGCGGCCGTGCTCATCGCGATCCTGCTCACCTGGGATACGGCGCAGGCGTTCCGCGGCCCGGACGGGAACTTCGGGTTCGGCCTCGGCTCGCTGATCATGCTGGCCAACGCGATCCTGCTGTGGGGTTACACGCTGTCCTGCCACTCGTGCCGGCACATCACCGGCGGGCGCCTGAAGAACTTTTCCAAGCACCCGGTGCGGTACTGGATCTGGACCCAGATCTCCAAGCTCAACGCGAGGCACATGCAGTTCGCGTGGACGACGCTGGGCACGCTCATGCTGACCGACCTGTACATCATGCTGGTGTCGGCCGGCGTCTTCAGCGACCTGCGATTCTTCAACTGAGGCGGCAATTGGCATGACCGACATCCAGCGTTTCTCCTACGACGTCGTAGTGATCGGCGCAGGCGGTTCCGGGCTCCGGGCCGCGATCGAGGCCCGCCTGCACGGCAAGAAGGTCGCGATCATCTCCAAGTCGCTGTTCGGCAAGGCCCATACGGTCATGGCCGAGGGCGGTGCCGCTGCGGCCATGGGCAACGTCAACCCGCGCGACAACTGGCAGGTCCACTTCCGCGACACCATGCGGGGCGGGAAGTTCCTGAACAACTGGCGGATGGCTGAGCTGCACGCCAAGGAGGCCCCGGACCGGATCTGGGAGCTCGAGGCATGGGGCGCCCTGTTCGACCGGACCAAGGACGGCAAGATCAGCCAGCGGAACTTCGGCGGGCACGAGTACCCGCGGCTGGCCCACGTGGGCGACCGGACCGGCCTGGAGCTGATCCGGACCATGCAGCAGAAGGTCGTGGCCGTCCAGCAGGAAGACGCCGCGTCGCAGGGTGACCCGGAAGCCATGATCAAGGTCTAC
>DASWVA010000584.1:0-4342 GCA_036401415.1 Streptosporangiaceae bacterium | reverse complement strand
GCAGTAACCACGTGATGTAAACGGTTGCAACGAAGCTGGGTCTGCCCCGGCCGCGGCCTGCAACACCAGCCCTGGATGACTCACGCGGCGGCTAGCGTGACCGAGCAGCGCATGCGGCCCGCCGTGTCTGCTCATCCGGGCTCTTGGCATCCAGTAGCTCGCGCCTGGCAGCCGATAGGGTCAGAGCCTGCTGCCATCGACCATTGCGAAGGAACGCCGATGTATGCGTCCGAAACCGATTGGCGTGCGGTTGACGGTTACTTCGCCGGTCTGCTCGTTGCAGAAGACGAGGCGCTGGCCGCTGCCCGCCAGTCCGGGCGCCAGACCACGATGCCGGCCGCTGAGGTAGCCCCGAACCAGGGCAAGCTGCTCGCCTTGCTGTGCCAGCTGGCCGGGGCGGTCCGCGTGCTGGAGTTCGGCACGCTGGCTGGTTACAGCACCATCTGGCTCGCGCGCGCGGCCGGCCCGGACGGGCATGTCACCACGCTGGAGCTGGAAGAGCATAACGCGGCGATTGCCCGGTCGAATCTGGAACGAGCCGGGGTGACGCACCTGGTGGACTTGATCGTCGGCCCCGCCGTGGACTCGGCGCGCAAGCTGATCGCGCAGGACGCGGAACCGTATGACCTCGTGTTCATCGACGCTGACAAGCCCAGCAATCCCGCCTATCTTCAGGCGTCGCTCGCCCTGACCCATGCTGGAAGCATGATCGTCATCGACAATGTGGTGCGCGACGGCGCCGTGATCGACCCCGGCAGCCCGGACCGGCGGGTTCAGGGTGTGCGTGCCGTGGTCGAGGACATCGCCGGAGATCCGCGGCTGGAAGCGACCGCGCTGCAGACGGTAGGAATCAAGGGCTGGGACGGCTTCCTGATCATCCGGCGCACCAGCTGAGCAGGACACCGGTCGGAGCCACCACTCACCGGCACCGAGAGGCAGCCCTACTGGCGCCTGACTCACCGAAAGGCCGCTGACCTACCAGTTCACGGGTGGAGCTGAGGGGATTCGAACCCCTGACCCCCTCGATGCGAACGAGGTGCGCTACCGGACTGCGCTACAGCCCCGAGAACGTCAGTCAGCCTAGCAAAGGTCGGGGGTGCCTTGCGCGCTCAGTCACCGACGGCGCGGAGCTTGGCGTCGGTGTACTGGTCGTAGAGCTGGTCCTCGACGCGCTCGGGAAGGTCGATGATGTCCGCGCGCGGGCCGGTCTCGTAGGCCGGGACCGCACCGGCCGCCGTGGCGCGCGCCCGGCCGCGGGCGTCGCTGGCGCGGTGGGCCCGGGCGGTGGCGCGGGCCAGTTCGCGGCGCTCGCGGGCTTCAGCGTCGGCGTGGGCGGCCTCCCGGAGCAACAGCAGGTAGCCGGACAGCATCACGATGGGCGGGATCATGACCCATGACGCGGCGAGCTGCAGGTAGGCCAGGCCGGCACCGACCGCGGTCAGCACCAGCAGCAGCCACAGCATCCGGCGCCGCCCGCGCATGATCTGCTTCCGGCTCCCGGCGTCGTCCCGGCCGCGCGGAGCACGCGGCCGTTGGTCCCGGGCCGGCGGCGCGTCCAGGTCCCCTGGGGCATCTGGCTCCGCGTCGGCCTCGCGCCGCGCCGGGGCCTCCGCCCGCGCGCTCGCGGCGTCCGGGCCGCTCGTGCTGAGGTGCTCCTGCTGGGTGACCTCCTCGGCCGACCATCCGTACGACTGGACCGGCGACCGTGGCGTGTCCGCTTCGTGGCGCTGGGCCATGCTCTCCTGGTTCCCGCTGACCGGCGGGGAAACTTGCTCTCCGTGAACTGGGGATGACTTCAGGCGTGAAACCGGGATCTGTGCCCCCGGCTCAGAAGGAACAAAGCTGGTGTACCTGGGGCGGCCGTCCGGGTCGAAACCGGCGCGATCCTCCGCCTCCCCGGCCAAGGGAGCGCCGGCTGGAGGTGCGCCGGCCGGAGGTGCGCCGCCGAAGTGACGGGAGAAGCGCCGCAGGTCGGACTGGCCCGGGTGGGCGCCGTCGTGCCGGAGCCACCGGGGGACGAGCACGCCGATCCAGATCACCACGATGGCGACGTAGAGGATCGTGCTGCTCACGGTCCCCTCCCCTCGGCGCGGTCGTTGCCGGGCGGGCCGGTACCCCCGGACGATCGGAGCAACGCCCGGCGTCATCCGGGCGGTAGCGGATCAGGCGAGTGTGCAGGATATCGCCAGAAGGCCGCCCACGTGACGCAGCGTAAAGGGTGGGGGAGGTGGTGACGAGGATTGCGCCCGGTGTGTCGCGAGATCACCGGATCGAATGAGCCGCCGGCGCCAGGACCGGGGGTTTTCCCCACTGTGCGGCCAGGTGGTCCCGCATATACCTGAGACGTGACCACCACATCCTGGGCCGCGGACGAACTCCGGGCCGCCGCGGAGACCCACCGGGAGCTCCCGCCCGAATACCAGACCGCCGTGATCGAATCTTTCCTGTCCAAAGTGGATCGCGAGATCGACGCTCGCGTGGACGCGCGGATGGCGGTGCACGGCAGTGGCCGGGCCCGCTCTCCGCGGCCGCGCACTCCGGCTTTCTTCGTCCTGGCCACCCTGGTGGCCGGTATCCCGCTGACCGCGATCGCGATGGCGGCCGGGCGTCACCCGGGCGGCATCTGGGGTCTGCTGGTGGTGTGGACCGCCATCGTGGCCATCGACGTCGTCTACATCGGCCGTCATCATCCTGACCAGCGCTGACTTCTGAAACGGGGCCTCGACCACCGGCCGGCCCCGAAGCACGGGGAGCCGGCGCCCGCTCCGCGCCGTCCGGATCAGCTGGTGCTGGACTTCGGCGCGAGGACGACGCCGCGCCAGCGGGTCATCAGCCGGTCGGGCACTTCTTCGGCGGTGATGGCGTAGCAGAGGTGGTCACGCCAGGCGCCGTCGATGTGCAACTGGCGCCGGCGCAGACCCTCGTCGCGGAAGCCCAGTTTCTCCACCACCCGGCGGCTGGCGTGGTTCTCCGGGCGGATGCTGGCCTCCAGCCGGTGCAGGCCGACCACCCGGAAGCTGTGGTCGACGGCCATGGCCAGGGCGGTCGGGGTGATGCCCTGGCCGGCGAACTTCTCGTCGATCCAGTAGCCGACCTGACCGGACCGGGCCGACCCCCACACGATGCTGCCGACGGTCAGCTGCCCGGCGAACTCGTCACCGTAAGTCACCACCCAGGGCAGGGCCTGGCCGAGCCGGGCCTCCCGCCGCATGGCCCGGACCATCGAAACGTACGGGCTCAGGCTGGACCGGTAGAGCGGCGTCTCGGGGTTGGTCGGCTCCCAGGGCCGCAGCCACCGCGCGTTCCGCACCCGGATCTCGCGCCATACCCGCGCGTCCATGACCCGGACCGGCCGCAGGGCGACGGGTTCGTCCAGCAGCCTCGGCTCGTACAAGGTGGCGGGCCAGCCACGCGTTCGTCCCACGGGGTCAATCATTCCCTGGTATACAGCCGGGCGCCATCTGAACGCGACCAGATCGGTCACCAGGCTAATCGGTCGCGGTGCCCGCGGCGCCGGCGGGCTCATCCGGGGCCGGCCCACGGCGGTGGTCACCGCCGTGCACCTGGTCCACGGCGTGCTCCAGCACCCGGCTCAGCACCGCCATGCCGTCTTTGACCCCGCCGGTGGAACCGGGCAGGTTGACGATGAGCGTGCGGCCGGCCAGCCCGGCGATGCCGCGGGACAGGATCGCCGTCGGGACACCCGCGGCCGCCCCGGCCGTGCGGATGGCTTCGGCGATACCGGGAATCTCCCGGTCCAGGACCCGGCGGGTCATCTCCGGCGTCAGGTCGGCCGGGGTCAGGCCGGTGCCGCCGGTCGTCACCACCACCTCATAACCGGCCGCGACGGAATCCCGCAGGGCCTCCTCGACCGGCTCACCGTCCGGGATGACCAGCGGACCGTCCACCACGTCACAGCCCGCGCGGCGCAGCAGGTCGACCAGGACCGGCCCGGACCGGTCCGGGTAGACCCCGGCCGTGGCGCGGTTGGAGATGGTGACCGCCAGCGCCCGCATCACGCCGTCCCCGCGGCCGGACCAGCCACCCCGGCTGGATCGGCCGCCCCCGCCGCCCCGGCCGGACGGTGCCACGGGCCGCTCTTCCCGCCCGTCTTCTCCTCCACCCGGACGTCGGTGATGACCGCGGCCGGGTCGACCGCCTTGATCATGTCGATCAGGGCCAGGGCCGCGACGCTCACCGCGGTCAGCGCCTCCATCTCCACCCCGGTCCGGTCGGCGGTGCGGGCCGTGGCGGTGATGTCGACCCCGTCGTCGGTCACGGCCAGCTCGACCGTAACCCCGTGCAGCCCGATCGGGTGGCAGAGCGGGATCAGGTCCGGGGT
>DASWVA010000583.1:0-7067 GCA_036401415.1 Streptosporangiaceae bacterium | reverse complement strand
ATGAGCAGGTGCGGTTCCGGCACGAGCTGGTGCGGCAGGCCCTGGCCAGCCAGATCCCGGCGGCCCTCGCACCGGCCCTGCACCAGCACGCGGCGCGGATGCTCGCGGCCAGCGGGCGCCGGCTCGCCTCCGTGGCCCCGCACCTGCTGGCGGGGCCGCCGGCCATGGAGGACTGGGCGCTGCGCTGGCTGGCCCGGCGCAGCGAATCCTCGCTATACCAGGTCCCGCAGGCCGCGGTCGAGCTGCTGGAGACCGCGGTCCAGCTGGTCGACAACGACGATCCGCGCTGGGAGAGGTTCGCCGGCCAGCTGACCGGGACCTCGTTCTGGCTGGGCCGCGACGACGGGGTGGGGCCGATGGCCCTGGAGGTGGCCCGGCGGACCAGCGACACCGACCTGGCCTGCCGGATGCGGATCTTCGCCATGCGGTCGGCCGCGCGCAGCGGCGGCCTGCGCGACGGCATCGCGGTGGGCGAGGCGGCGCTGCGGGAGCCGGGTCTCAGCGACGCCTGGCGGGCCCGGCTGGCCGCCTGGCTGGCCGTCCTGCTGCTGCTGTCGGGAGAGGCGCAGCGCGGCGAAGCCCGGGCGTTCGACGCGCTGCGGTACGCGGCGATGACCGGCGATCCGGTGGCCACCGCGTCCGCCCACCAGGCCGCCGCGCTGAGCTCCGGCACCGCCGAGGCGGTGGCGCACGCCGACACCGCCCTGGCCGCCCTGGGCAGCGACGCGGAATCCGCCGAGCTGCGCCTGTTCCTGCTCCGCAACCGGCTGATCTGGCTCATGCGGCTGGACGACGCCGCGGAACTGGAACGGACCCTGACCGCGGCGCTGGCCGAAGCCGGGCGGACCGGCACATTCCAGGCCGTCGGCATCCGGGGCGCGGCCGCCCACGCGCGGTACCGGCAGGGCCGCTGGGACGAGGCCCTGGAGCAGCTGGACCAGATCGAGCCGGAGTTCCGGCAGCACGGGCACGCGGTCCGGCTGCGGGCGCTGGCCGCGCTCATCGCCCTGCACCGCGGCGACCTGCCCGGCGCGGCGGCGGCGCTGGCCGAGGCCGGGAGCGCGGCGCAGCGGCCGCCGGACTCGATGGAACCCGGCGGCAGCCACCTGCTGGTGGCCCGCGCGCTGGTCTTCGAGGCGCGTGGTGACCCGGGTCAGGCGGCCGCGGCGGTGGCGGACTGGCTGGCCATCCCGGCGACCCTGCGCCGCCGGCTGGACTGGGACGACGCGCCGGACCTGGTGCGGCTGTCCATCGCGGCCGGGGAGCCCGGGCTGGCCCGCGAACTCGTGACCCGGCTCGAACAGGACGCCGCCGCCGACCCGGTGGCGGGCCAGGTGCTGGCCGCCCGGTGCGCCCGGGCCCAGGCGGACGGCGACCCGGCCACCCTGCTCTCGGTGGCCGCGGACTACCGGGCGCGAGGCTGGCCGGTGCGGGCCGGGCTGGCCCTGGAGGAGGCGGCGGTGCAGCTCGCCCAGGCCGGGCAGCAGGAACCGGCGCGCGCCGCGCTGACCGAAGCGGCGGAGGCCTACGGCAGCCCCGGCGGGCCGGGCACTCCGGGCGGGCCGGGCACTCCGGGTGCCGTGCAGGACCTGCGGCGGGCCGAGGCCCGGCTGCGGCCGCACGGCATCCGGCGCGGCCCGCGCAGCACCCATCGCCGCCAGGACACCGGCTGGGCGGCCCTGACCCCGGCTGAGGCCCAGGTGGCCATGCTCGCGGTGGAAGGCCTGTCCAACGCGGACATCGCCACCCGCCTGTTCGTCTCCCAGCGGACGGTGGAAGCGCACGTGTCCCAGGTCCTGGCCAAGCTCCAGGTCCGGTCCCGGGCCGAGCTGGCGCGGGCGCACGCGGAGCAGGCCGGGACCTGGCGCGCCGCGCCGTAGCGGTGCCTCAAAGGACCACCCACCGGACGGCGCGGCGTGGCCGGCCGGGCAGCACCGCCGCCAACAAGTACGCATCCTCACCGATGTCTGCCCCGACGGCCACCGCGCACGATGGCCGATGTGACAACGGACAGCGCCCTGGCAGCGGACAGTGCTTTCCGGCCCCGGCCCGGAACCAGCACGGTCACGATCGCGGTCCGGGCCGCGGACCCGATCGTGGCGGCCGGGGCCGCCGCCTACCTGAGCACCCGGCGTGGCATCACCCCGCTCCCGGCGGAAGCGGCCCACCACGCCGACGTGGTGCTGGTCCTCGACGACCTGATCGGCGAGGAGACGCTGGCCTGGATGCAGGCGGTCGCCGGGCGGGCCATCCGCGGGGAAGGCCGGTTCGTGCTCATCAGCGACGAGGTACGCGGCCCGGAACTGCAGCGCGCGGCCCGCTGCGGGCTGGTCAGCGTGCTGCCCCGGCAGGGCTGTGACTACGAGCGCATCGTCCGCACCGTCCTGGACCTGTACCAGGGCCGGGTCGGGCTGCCCGGGGCCGAGTTCCGCTCGCTGCTGGCCCGGCCCCGCACCGAGCCGATCCACACCACGCTGCTGGCCCCGGTCCCCGGCGAAGGCGGCCACCTGGAGGACCGGGAGCGGGACGTCCTGCGCATGCTGGCCGACGGCTTCGGGACCGCCGAGATCGCCGGCCGCCTGAACTACTCCGAGCGCACGGTGAAGAACATCATCCACCGGCTGCTGACCCGGATGAACCTGCGTAACCGGCCGCACGCGGTCGCCTTCGCGCTGCGGAACGGCCTGCTGTGAGCACGTTCATCGTCAAGCGCGGTCCGCGGGCCAGCGGGCCCGAACTGCCGGAAGGGCAGGTCCTGCTGGCCGAGCCGCCGGTGCTGCCCGAGCCGTCCACGGCCGACTTCGGCTCGGCGTTCGGCTTCCTGCCGATGGCGCTGGGCGCGGGCACCATGGGCCTGATGTTCTCGGTGGCCCACGGCTCCCCGACCACCTACATGATGTCCGGGATGATGGGCACCTCCATGATGAGCATGGGGCTCAGCCAGCTGGGCCGGTCCGGGCTGGACCGCTCGCGGCGGGTCCGCGCCGAGCGGCGCGACTACCTGCGCTACCTGGCCCAGCTGCGCGACCAGGCCGTCGCGGCCGCGGCCGAGCAGCGCGACGCCCTGCTCTGGGACAACCCCGACCCGCGGGACCTGTGGTCGATCGCGGCCGGCCCGCGGCTGTGGGAACGCCGCCCGGCCCACGACGACTTCGGCAAGGTCCGGATCGGCCTGGGTGACCGGCGGGCCGCGCTGGAGTTCGTGCCGCCGCAGACCAAGCCCATCGAGGACCTCGAACCGCTGTCGGCCATCTCCCTGCGCCGGTTCATCCGCACCTTCCAGTCCGTCGCCGGGTCCCCGGTCACGCTGACCCTGCGCAATTTCACCAGCGTGGAATTCGCCGGGGAGGACGCCCCGGCCCTGGCGCTGATCCGGTCCGTCCTGGGCCAGCTGGTGACCCTCCACTCCCCCGACGAGCTGCGGGTCGCGGTGCTCACCGACGACCCCAGCCGGCCCGAGTGGGAATGGGTCAAGTGGCTGCCGCACAACGCGCACCCGCACGAGGAGGACGCCGCGGGCCCGCTGCGGCTGGTGGCCGACCGCCACGACGCACTTATGGACCTGCTCGGGCCGGAGTTCGCCGAGCGGCCCGATCACGACAACACCGCGGTCCCCGGCATCACCGAGCCGTTCGTGGTGGTGGTGGCGCACCAGTCGGCCATCCCGCCTGGCTCGCGGCTGCTCGGGGCGGGCGTCCGCAACGCGGTCCTGCTCGACGCCACCGGCCTCATGCCGGGCGGCCCCGAGGTGCTCCGGCTCACCGCCACCAGCACCCGGCTGGAGTACCCGGCCGCGTCGGCCACCGCGTCCGCCGCGATCGACCAGCTCAGCCGGGACGGCGCGGAGAACCTGGCCCGGCTGGTGGCCCCGCTGCGCACCGGCGGCACCATCGACCTGTCGAGCAAGCCGCTGGAGTCCGACTTCGAGCTGACCACCCTGCTCGGCATCCGCAACCCGCACACGTTCGACGTGGCCGCCCGGTGGCGGTCCCGGGAGCCACTGGCCACCCGGCTGGCCGTCCCCATCGGGGTCACCGAAGACGGTGAGGTGGTCGAGCTCGACCTGAAGGAGGCGGCCCAGGGCGGCATGGGGCCGCACGGGCTGCTCATCGGCGCGACCGGCTCCGGCAAGAGCGAGCTGCTGCGGACGCTGGTCATCGGGCTGGCCGCCACCCACTCCTCCGAGGTGCTGAACTTCGTCCTGGTCGACTTCAAGGGCGGCGCCACGTTCATGAACATGGACCGGCTGCCGCACACCTCCGCGGTGATCACCAACCTGTCCGGCGAACTGCCCCTGGTGGACCGGATGCAGGACGCGATCAACGGCGAGGTCATCCGCCGCCAGGAGCTGCTCCGGGCCAGCGGGCACGCGTCGCTGCTGGACTATGAGAAGGCCCGCCTGGCCGGGGCGGACCTGGCCCCGCTGCCGAGCCTGCTCGTGGTGGTGGACGAGTTCTCCGAGCTGCTGGCCAGCAAGCCCGAGTTCGTCGACCTGTTCGTCATGATCGGCCGCGTGGGGCGCAGCCTCGGCGTGCACCTGCTGCTGGCCTCCCAGCGGCTCGACGAGGGCCGCATCCACAAGGTCGAAGGTCACCTGTCCTACCGGATCGCGCTGCGCACCTTCTCCTCGATGGAGTCGCGGGCGGTCATCGGCGTCACGCACGCCTACGAGCTGCCCACGTTCCCCGGCAGCGGCTACCTCAAGGTGGACACCACCAACCTGGTCCGCTTCAAGGCCGCCTACGTGTCCGGGCCCTGCGCACCCGCCGAAGCCGAACCGGCCCGGGAGCAGCTCCCGGCCGGGGCCGCGGCCGTGACGTTCGGCCTGACCCAGCAACCGGGCGGGACCGCCGCCGGGGCCGAGCCGGTGGCCACCCCCGAACCGGCCGGGAACGGCCTCCCGGCCAGCGAGCAGGACAGCCTGCTGGACGTGCTCATCGGGCGGCTGGCCGGCGCCGGGCCGCCAGCCCGGCAGGTCTGGCTGCCGCCGCTGGACGTCGCCCCCAGCCTGGACCAGCTGCTGCCCGGGATCGTGCCCGATCCCGCCCGCGGGCTGTGCGCCCCGCAGTTCCGGGAACGGGGCATGCTGCGGGTCCCGCTCGGCATCGTGGACCGGCCGTACGAGCAGTCCCGGGACCTGCTGACCGCCGACCTGCTCGGGCCGGACGGCCACGTCGGGGTGGTCGGGGCCCCGCAGAGCGGCAAGTCCACCCTGCTGCGGACCCTGATCCTGTCCCTGGCGCTCACCCACACCCCCGAAGAGGTGCAGTTCTACTGCCTCGACTTCGGCGGGGGCGGGCTGACGTCGATCACCGGCCTGCCGCACGTCGGCTCGGTCGCCACCCGGCTGGACCGGGACCGGGTGCTGCGCACGGTGGAAGAGGTCGCCCAGGTTCTGGAGGAGCGCGAGCAGCGGTTCACCACCCTGGGGCTGGAATCCATGGCCGCCTACCGGGCGCTGCAGGCCCGGGGCGAGATCTCCGACCCGTTCGGGGACCTGTTCCTGGTCGTGGACAACTGGGCGGTGCTGCGCCAGGAGTACGAGACGGCCGAAGCCAGGATCGGCGAGATCGCGGCCCGCGGACTGTCCTTCGGCGTCCATGTCGTCGCGGCCGCCGTGCGCTGGTCGGAGATCCGGCCCCGGCACCGGGACCTGCTCGGCACCCGGCTCGAGCTGCGGCTCGGCGACCCGCTGGAGTCCGAAATCGGCAGCCGGGCCGCGAGCGGCGTACCCCAGCAGCCGGGCCGCGGGCTGACCCGGACCGGGCATCACTTCCTGTCCGGGCTGCCCCGCCTGGACGGCAGCACCGGGGCCAGCGACCTGACCACGGCGACCAAGGACGCGGTGGCCGAGATCGACAGCTTCTGGACCGGACGGCGCGCGCCCGGCGTGCGGCTGCTGCCCACCAGCCTGCCGGCCGCGCAGCTGCCCGAGCCCGACGGCGATCTGCGGATGTGCCTGGGCTGGGAAGAACAGCGGCTCCAGCCGGTCTGGCACGACTTCGCCCGCATCCCGCACCTGCTGGTGTTCGGGGACGGCGAGACCGGCAAGACCAACGCGCTGCGGCTGGTGGCGCAGGCCATCACCCGCCGCTACCAGCCGTCCCAGGCCCGGATCCTGCTCGGTGACCCCGGGCGCGAGCTGCACACCGTGGTCCCGCCCGAGTACCGGGTCGGGTACGCGGTGGACGGCGACGCGCTGGGCGAGCTGAGCCGCAGCGCGGTGGTCTCCATGACCTCCCGGCTGCCCGGCGCCGACATCACCCCCGAACGGCTGGAAAAACACGACTGGTGGGACGGCCCCCAGCTGTTCATGCTGGTCGACGACTACGACCTGCTGGCCCTGGGCGGCAGCGCGGGCGGCCCGATGGCCCCGCTGGTCCCGCTGCTCGGCCAGAGCGCCCACATCGGCCTGCACCTGGTCGTCGCGCGCAGTTCCTCAGGTGCCATGCGGGCCATGATGGACCCCCTGCTGCGGCGCATGTGGGAACTGGGCACCCCGGCCGTCCTGCTCTCCTACCCCAAGGAGGAGGGCAAGTTCCTCGGCGAGGCCAAACCCCGGTCCCTGCCCTCCGGCCGCGCCCAGCTCGTCACCCGGCGCGACGTCCGCCTCATCCAGACCGGCCTGGCAGGAGAACCGCGATGACCACCGCCACCACTACCCGGCTGAGCCCGGCCGCCGGGACCGGGCCGTCCCGCATCACGGTGGACGGGCCGGCCGGGCGGATCGACCTGGCCGTACCGGCCGCCACGACCATGGCCCAGCTGCTGCCGATCCTGCTCGAGCAGGTGACCAGCGAAAGCGAGCGGAACCGGCCGTGGGTGCTGCAGCGCCTCGGCGGGGAACCACTGGACGCGGACGGCACGCCGGAGACGCTCGGCCTGCGCGACGGCGAGATCCTCTACCTGCGGCCCGGCTCCCAGGCGCTGCCCGCGATGCAGATCGACGACGTGGCGGTGGGAGTGGCCGAGTCGGTGGACGCCACCCCCGGCCGGGCCGGCCCGCTGCTGACCCGCCGCCTGCTGCTCGGCGTGGCCGGGCTGGTCCTGGCCGCCTTCGCGGCCGG
>DASWVA010000582.1:0-7631 GCA_036401415.1 Streptosporangiaceae bacterium | reverse complement strand
GGTGCCGAAGTGCTCGGGCCGGTCCCCGATGAGCGTTCGGCCGCCGACTACGGCCCGGGCGGGGAGCGCCCGGAGGCGGACGCCCCGGACGCCCCGGTGCGGGCGCTGATCCGGACCCCGCGGGCGCAGGGCTCGGCCCTGGCCCGTGCCCTGCAGGCGGCCCAGGGCGCCCGCAGCCCGCGCAAGGACGCCGGCCTGGCCCGGGTCCAGCTCGACCCGGCCGAGCTGATCTGAGCCGCCCGGCTCGCCGGCGGCCGGCCCGGTGCGGCCCGCGCGGTTATCCCAAGCACGCGGGCTGAGGTCGTAAGGTGCCTGTGTGGCAACCTCGCATGAGAGCCTGCCGCCCCGGCCGCGGGGCGCGGGCCGCCTCACCCGGATGCCCCCGGTTCGCCTGGCCTCCCGTGAGGAGCTGACCGCCGCGGCCCGGGTGGCGCCCCTGCTGCGGGCCGCCCAGGAAGTGGCCGCCTGGGCCGGCAAGGACCGTCCGGTCACCGCGGACGGCGACCTCGGCCCGGACGACGTGGCCGCCGCCGCGGGCACCCTCGACCTGTCCCTGGACGAGGTGCACGCCGCGTGGGCCATCGCCACCGGAACCGCCATGGTGGCGGTGGACCGTGGCCAGGCCGGCCCGGGGGAGCGGTTCGGGCTGCTCACCGAGGGGCGCCCGGATGAGGCCCTGGACCTGTGGCGCGCGGCGCTGACCACCGTGCTCTCGCTGGAGAACCTCGACGGCCTGACCACCGCGCTCTACACGGCGGGCAGGCCCGTCCGGCTGGACGCGCTGTTCGAGGCGTACGCGGCCGCGGTCGGTGCCCTGACCCACGACCCCCCGGCCGCCGGGGAGCCCCCGGCGCCCCCGTCCCCGGGTCTGGAGCCGGGCCTGGAACTGCTGGCCGACCTGGGCGCGGTGGAGCTCGGCGCGGACGAGGACGACGACGATGAGGCCGGGCTGACCGTCACGCTGGCGCCGATCGGGCTGTGGGCCGTCCGCGACCGGCTGCAGGAGCGCGGCTGGCGGGTACCGGTCCTGGGCGGCAGCGCCGACGGCGGCGCCGCCGGAGTGCTCGCCGTGCTGGCCGACTACGACGCCGAGGACGGCGAGGCGGAGATCGCCGCGTGGCTGGACCGGCGCAGCCCCGAGCGCGCGGCCGAAGAGCTGACCGAGGCGGCCAGCCAGGGCTCACCGGGCCTGCGCGGGGCCGCGTTCGCGGTCATGGACCGGGTCGGCGCGGCGGCGGTGCCGACGGTGCGGCGTGCACTGGCCGACCCGGTGCTGCGCCCGCACGCCGCGGTGTGGCTGCGCGAGCACGGCGTGGAGGCCGCGCTCAGCCGGGACGACAGCGCCTGGCTGCTGGTCGACCTGGGCGCCGGGCTGCTGGAAGAGGCCGCACCCGACGACGTGGTGGCCGAGCTGCTGCCGGACCTGCCGCCGCACGCCCAGGCCGAGCTGGTCGCCGGGCTGTGGCGGGTGGAACACCCGGCCGTCACCGAGCTGCTGACCACGCTCAGCGACCACCACCCCGAACCGGACGTGGCCAAGGCGGCCCGCAAGGCCGCGTTCAAGGCGCGGTCAAAGTTCTAGCCCGCTCAGCCCCTAAACTGGACGCAGACTCTGGGTTACGCCCCTGCCGGGCGGAGAGGAACTTTTGTGAGCGTCAAGCCGATCCGGCTGTTCGGCGATCCGGTGCTGCGCACCGCCGCGGAGCCCGTCCGCGATTTCGATGCCGAGCTGCGCAAGCTGGTCAAAGACCTCACCGACACCATGATGGACGCACCCGGGGCGGGCCTGGCCGCGCCGCAGATCGGCGTCGGGCTGCGCGTGTTCACCTACTTCGTGGACGACGAGCTGGGGCACCTGATCAACCCCTCGCTCGACCTGTCCCAGGAGGAGGACACCGACGACGAGGGCTGCCTGTCCTTCCCGGGGCTGGCCTTCCCGACCAAGCGGGCCTGGCGCACGGCGGCCAAGGGCTTCAACATGTACGGCGACCCGGTCACGCTGGAGGGCACCGAGCGGATGGCCCGCTGCTTCCAGCACGAGACCGACCACCTGGACGGCGTGCTGTTCATCGACCGGCTCGACTCTGAGCAGCGCAAGCTGGCCATGAAGGCCATCCGGGAAGCCGAATGGTCCGGTATGCCCGTACCCGAGCTGCGCTCCTCGCCCCACCCGACCCTCGGCAAGGCGCTCTGATCGGCTGATGCGGCTGGTCTTCGCCGGGACACCCGACCCGGCCGTGGTGGCGCTGGAGGCCCTGCTGGCTTCGCGGCACGACGTCGCGGCCGTCATCACCCGGCCGGACGCCCCGGCCGGGCGGGGCCGTCACACCGAGCCCAGCCCGGTGGCCCGCCGGGCGGCGGCCGCGGGCCTGGAGGTGCTGAAGCCGGCCAAGGTGCGGGACCCGGAGTTCCTGGACCGGCTGCGCGCGATCGGCCCGGACTGCTGCCCGGTGACCGCCTACGGTGCGCTGCTCCCGCAGGTGGCGCTGGACATCGCGCCCGAGGGCTGGGTCAACCTGCACTTCTCGGTCCTGCCCGCCTGGCGCGGCGCCGCCCCGGTGCAGCACGCGCTGCTGCACGGCGACGACGTGACCGGCGCGACCACGTTCCGCATCGTCAAGGAGCTGGACGCCGGCCCGGTGTTCGGGGTGCTCACCGAGCCGGTCGGCCCGCAGGACACCTCCGGCGACCTGCTGGGCCGGCTGGCCGTTTCCGGGGCCCGGCTGCTGACCGACACCCTGGACGGTATCGAGTCCGGTCAGCTGCGGGCGGTGCCGCAGCCCGACGAGGGCGTCAGCTACGCCCCCAAGATCAACCCCGGGGACGCCCGGGTCGACTGGGGGCTGCCCGCGGTGGCCATCAGCCGGCTGATCCGCGCCTGCACCCCGGAACCGGGAGCCTGGACCGAGTACGACGGCGCCCGGCTCCGGCTTGGCCCGGTGCAGGACGCCCCGGCCGGGACGGCCCCGCTGGCCCCGGGTGAGCTGCTCGCCGGCCGCCGCTCGGTCCTGGCCGGGACCGCCTCGGAGCCGGTCGTCCTGGGCCTGGTGCAACCGCCTGGCAAGCGCTTCATGCCCGCCGCCGACTGGGCCCGCGGGCTGCACCAGTCCGGCCCATCCGCCCCCAGGCTGGGCTGACCGTGGCCCAGCGAGCTCAGCGCGGTCACGCCGGTCAGGGCGGTCGGCCCCGCTCCGCCCCGCGCCGCGCCCGGAAGGCCGATCCGGTCCGCCGCGCCGCCTACGACGTCCTGGCGGCGGTGGACGAGCGGGACGCCTACGCCAACCTGCTGCTGCCCGCGCTGCTGCGTGAACGGGGCATCGAGGGCCGTGATGCCGCGCTGGCCACCGAGCTGACCTACGGCACCCTGCGCGCCCAGCAGACCTACGACGCGGTGCTGGACCTGTGCAGCGACCGGCCGGCCGCGAAGATCGACCCGCCGGTGCGGGAGGTGCTGCGGCTGGGCGTCCACCAGCTGCTGGCCACCCGGGTAGCCAGTCACGCCGCGGTGGCCACGTCGGTTGACCTGGCCAAGGACGTGGCCGGCATGGGCCCGTCCGGCTTCGTCAACGCCGTGCTGCGCCGTGTGTCCACCCGGGACCTGGACGGCTGGCTGGCCATCGTGGCCCCGGACCGGTCGGCCGACCCGGTCGGGTATCTGGCCGCAATGTACAGCTACCCGCGCTGGATCGTAACGGCGTTCAGCGACGCGCTCGGCGAGGAGCGGGGCGGCGAGCTGGCCGAGACCGAGCAGGCGCTGGCCGCGGGCAACGCACGGCCGCGGACCACGCTGGTGGCGATCCCGGGAACCAGCTCCCCGGCCGAGCTGACCACCCCGTCCACCCCGTCCGCCCCGGAGCTCACCCCGTGGTCCCCGTTCGGCGTGGTGCTGCCGGGCGGCGACCCGGCCGCGATCCCGGCCGTGGCGCAGGGCCGCGCCTTCGTCCAGGACGAAGCCAGCCAGCTCGTCGCCCTGGCCCTGGCCCGGACCCCGCTGGCCACCGAAGGCCCCTGGCTGGACCTGGCCGCCGGGCCCGGCGGCAAGGCGGCGCTGCTGGCCGGGCTGGCCGGGCAGGCTGACCCGGGCACCCGGCTGGTCGCCGCCGACCTGCGCCCGCACCGGGCTGTCCTGACCCGGGACCACCTGCGCCGGCTGCCTGGCACCGCCACGATCGCGGCCGATGGGCGGCGCGGGGCGTGGCTTCCCGGGACGTTTGCCCGGGTCCTGGCCGACGTGCCCTGCTCCGGGCTGGGGGCGCTGCGCCGCCGCCCCGAGGCCCGCTGGCGCAAGTCCCCCGAGGATGTCGAGGGCCTCGGCCCACTGCAGCGCGACCTGCTGACCGCGGCCATCGGCAGTGCCCGGCCCGGCGGCATCATCGGCTACGTGACCTGTTCACCGCACCAGGCCGAGACCGAGGAGGTGGTGCGCGCCGTGCTGGCCGGCCGCGATGACGTCACCGTGCTGGACGCCCCGGCGGTCCTGTCCGCCGCCGTCGGCCAGACCATCCCCGGCGTCCGCCGCGGCCCGGACGGCAGGTACGTCCAGTTGTGGCCGCACCGGCACGGCACCGACGCCCTCTTCATGGCCCTGCTGCGCAAGGCCTGAGGCATAACCGAGGCTGGCGGTGCAGGCCGAGCGGGCCCAGCGGGCCGAACGGCCGAACGGGCCGGTCAGGACGTGAGCGCACGTCCGGCCGCGGACCGGACCTGCTTGCCGCCGATGTCGGCCCGCTCGCCCTCGGCGTAGCCTGACCGGTAGCCGTGGCCGGTGTAGGTGATCCGGGTCCGCCGGGTCCGCGGGTAAGCCTCCTGGACGTGCCTGCGCACCACCAGCGACCGGTCGGCCAGCACCAGCGCGGCCGAGGGCCCGGCCTCGTCCCGGTCCCCGCCGGTGGCGTCGCTGGCCGCCCGCTCCTCGGCTGCCCGGACCCGGGCCGTCACGGCGCTGGAGTAACCCAGCAGCCAGCTACGCCGCCACGCCCGGGGGCTGCGCGCGGTGGCCGGTACCGCCGCCACGGCCAGCCCGTGCGCCATCTGCACCAGCAGCGACGTGTACAGCATCTCGGCGCGTTCCAGGTCCGAGGCGTAACCGAACACGTGCACCCGCCTGCCGGTGGGTACCGGGAGCAGGACGCACTGGCACCGCATCGCGCTGACCAGGCCGGCCAGCAGGTGCGCCCGGACGTCCGCCCACGGATTCGGCACGTCGATGATCCGGTCCCCGGGGCGGTCGGTCTCCGGCCGGGCCGCGGCCAGCAGGGCCCGGTCGATTCCGTAGCGGGCCATCAGCTCGGCCGCCTTGCCGGTCAGGGCCTCCGCCTCGGCGGGGGTGACGCTGCCGTCCTCAGCCTTGGCCAGCAGCTTGCGGACGCGCTCAAGCAGGTGCGGCCCGGCTTGCGCCCCGGGCGGCTCCGCGTTCTCCACGCCCCAAACGCTACCCACAGGCACCGACAGCGCGGGGCGGCCCGGCACAATGACTGCTATGGCCGTTCAGATCTCGCCCAGCATTTTGTCCGCGGACTTCGCCCGGCTCGCCGACGAAGCCGCGGCCGTGACCCCGGCGGCCGACTGGCTGCACGTGGACGTCATGGACAACCACTTCGTGCCGAACCTCACCCTCGGCCTGCCGGTGGTGCAGGCCCTGCTCAAGCACACCAGCCTGCCGGTCGACTGCCACCTGATGATCGAGGATCCGGACCGCTGGGCCACGGCCTACGCCGAAGCCGGGGCCGGCAACGTCACGATCCACGCCGAAGCGGTCCGCGCCCCGGTCCGCACGCTGCGGGAGATCCGCGGCGCCGGCGCCCGGGCCGGCCTGGCCGTCAACCCGGGCACCGCCGTGGAGCCCTACGAGGACCTGCTGGCGGAGGTCGACATGCTGCTGCTGATGACCGTGGAGCCCGGCTTCGGCGGCCAGCGCTTCCTGGACCTGGTCATGCCCAAGCTCCGCCGGGCCCGGGCCATGGTCGCCCGGCACGGTGGCTCGGTGTGGCTGCAGGTCGACGGCGGGGTCAGCGACGAGACCATCGAACGGTGCGCGGACGCCGGCGCCGACGTGTTCGTGGCCGGCTCGGCGGTCTATTCGGCCGACGACCCGGCCCGCGCCGTGCAGGCCCTGCGCGCCCAGGCCGAGCAGGCCACCGCCCACGCGGCCTGGGCCCGGTCATCGGCCTGACCGGTACCGGGCGCGGGCCTCAGCGCAGCACCTGCGTCCCGATCACCGACAGCAGCCGCAGCTTCTCCGCCGCTTCGCTGCCGGGTGGTGCGGTATAGGCGATGATACGCAGGTCGCTGCCGTCCACGGTGAGCACATCGCAGTCCACGGTGAGCGGGCCGACGTCCGGATGGTCGAAGGTCTTGCGCGAGTCGCGGTGCGTGCCCACCGCGCCGGTCTCCCAGCATGCGGCGAACCGCGGGCTGGCCAACCGCAGGTCGGCGATGAGCTGCCGCAGGCCGGTGTCCTCCGGGTAGCGCGCGGTGGCCGAGCGCAGGTCCGCCACGGACGACGCCTCGAACCGGGCCTCGTCCTCTGGGGTGCGGACCACCCGGCCCGGCTGGCCGGTGAAGTGCCGCCACAGTGCGTTCCGGTCCCGCCCGGTCAGCCCGGACGGGTCCCCGGTCAGCGCGGCCCACAGCGGGTTCCAGGCGATCAGGTTCCAGGCCGCGTCGTTGACGCCGACCGGGACGCCGGTCAGCTGGTCCAGCAGCCGCTGCACGCCCGGGGTGAGCAGGGCGCTGATGTGACCGGGCCGCGGAGGCACCTGCCCGGCCAGCCGGAACAGGTGGTCCTGCTCCTCCCGGGACAGCCGCAGTGCCCGGCTCAGGGCCCCCAGCACCTGTACGGACGGCGCGGTGGCCCGTCCCTGCTCGAGCCGGGTGATGTAGTCGGCCGACACCCCGGCCAGCAGGGCCAGCTCTTCGCGCCGCAGCCCCGGCGCGCGCCGGGCCCGGCCCGCGGGCAGTCCCGCGTCGGCGGGGGAGACCCGGTCCCGCCAGCCGCGCAGCACGGCGCCCAGCTCGCCACGACCAGCCATGCCTTCATTATGCGTGACTGCGGCGCCCCGGGCCTGGTACCGCCAGTCCCAGGGAAAGCGGCTGCTGGCGGGCCCGCGGCCGGCCGCCTGTTCACCCGGGTCGGCAATGCCGTCGATCCCCGGCGGCGTCCCGTTCCCTGGTAGACACGCAGCTATGACTACGCCGATCACAGATCCCGGCATCGCCGCGCTGGACCGGGTGGCCGCGATGACCTGGCGCGGGACCGAAGAGGAGTCACTCGGTGACTGGCTGCTCCGGGCGGCCGGCGGCTTCACCGGCCGGGCCAACAGCGTCCTGACCGCGGGTGCCCCCGGGGTGCCGCTGCCCGAGGCGGCCGCACGTATCCGGCACTGGTACTCGGCCCGCGGCCTGACCCCGATGGCGTCGGTCAGCTTCCCGGCCGGCCACCCGGAGCGCAGCCCACTGGACCGGTTCTTCGCCGATCAGGGCTGGACGCTGCGCGACGAGGCCACGGTGATCGTGATGACCGCGAGCCTGGCCGCGATCACCAGCCCGCCGTCCGCCCCACCGGCGGTACTGCCGGTCCAGCTGGCCAGCGAGCCCGGAGAGGACTGGCTGGCCCGCTACCACCCTCGCGG
>DASWVA010000581.1:0-2485 GCA_036401415.1 Streptosporangiaceae bacterium | reverse complement strand
AGCTGGTGGTGCTGCTGGCCGGCACCGGGGCCCACGGCCACGCCGTCGAGGCGGACCTGATCGCGGCCGGGATGCCGGTGGAGATGGCGGACCGGGACACGATCGTGCCCATCGTCACGCTGGCCGACGAGCCGCGGCACGTGACCCGGTTCACCGACGCGCTGATCGCGGCGGTTGAGCGGCACCGGTCCGCGCCCCGGCGGGCCGCCGCCAGCGTGGCCTGGGGCCTGGACCCGGACGTGGTACTGGCGCCGCGGGACGCGTTCTTCGCCCCGCACGAGACGGTCCCGGCCGATCTGGCCGCGGGGCGGGTCAGCGCCGAACTGGTGGCCCCCTACCCGCCGGGGGTGCCGGTGCTGGCCCCGGGGGAGCGGGTCACCGCCGGCATCGTGGACACGCTGCGGGCGGTACTGGCCGACGGCGGCCGGGTCGCCTACGCGGCCGACCCGGCGCTCACCACCCTGCAGGTCGTCGTTTGAGTGCCTCCGTTCCCGACTTCACCCAGGCCTGGCTGCGCGACAAGCTGCGCCGGGAGGGCGTGCCCGCCGAGGAGATGCTGCCGACCCCGCTCCGGCTGCGCCGCGAAGCCGAGCGGCTGGCCGCCGGGCCGCCCAGCCTGCGCTCTGAGCAGGAAGTCCGCGAGGCCGTAGCCGAGCTGAACGCCCGGATCATGGACTGGCGCCGGAACAGCACGCAGGGCCCGCCCATCCCGGTCCCGCTCGTCCGTGAGGATGAGGTGGTCGCCGCCTGGCACCGGGCCCGGGCCGCGGCCGCCCCCGGGCCGGCCACGGCGCCCCCCGGCGCCCGGCAGGCTCCGCGTCGGGCACGGCCACGGCGATGGCGTCTGCGCCGCCGGCGCGGTGACTAGCCGCTAGCTCAGGTCGCGGGCCGCCTCGGCCAGCGCGGCGCGGAACCGGGCCACGCTGGCCAGCTTGACGTGCTCGTAGCCGCGCACCAGGTCCGGCAGTTCGGCCAGCGCCACCAGGACCGGGGGCGTCTGCGGCGACAGCTTGGGCAGCGCGGCGCTGACCGCGTCACGGTACTCGCCCGGGAGCGCCCGCTCGGTGCGGCGGACCTCGGTCCGGCCGAACACGTCCCAGGCCGTGCCCCGGACTCCGCGGCTCGCGTACAGGGCCCGGAAGGCCGGCCGGAACCACGGGCCCAGCGTGACCTTCTTGTTCAGGCCGAGCGACCGCAGCACCGGTGGGTGCAGCCGGTAGGAGTACCGGGCCCCGTCCCCGAACTGAGCCGCGACGGCCTGGCCGAGCGCGGGGTCCAGCGACAGCCGGGCCACCTCGTATTCGTCCTTGTAGGCCATGAGCTTGAACAGGTTCCGCGCGTACGCTTCGGTGAGCCGGCCCGGCGATCCGAGGGAGTTTCGTTCGGCCTCGGAAATGGCTTGCACGTGGCGGGCGTAGTCCTGGGCGTAAGCCCGGTTCTGGTAGGCGGTCAGCTCCGCTACGCGCCGCTGGATCACCGCGTCCACATCCTCATCGCCGGTCACCGCGGCCCCGTGAGCCTCATCAGCGCCGTCGGCCACGTAGCGGCGGCCGGCCCGGAACGCCGCGATGTTCGCCTCGACCGCGACCCCGTTCAGCTCCAGCGCCTCCTCCAGGAACCGGGCCGGCACCGGCAGCGCCCCGGCCTGAACGGCCGCTCCGACCAGGAACACGTTGGTGAACTGGTCGTCGCCGAGCAGGGCGGTGGTCTGCGCCCGCGCATCCACCGCGACGCTGAGCCCGGCCCGGGTCAGCCCGTGGATCCGGGACACCGTGCCCGGCACGTCCGGGAAGGCCACGGCGGTGTCCCGCACCATGGCCCCGGTCGGCACCCGGGACGTGCAGGTGACCGCGATCGTCCGCTCCGGGGAAGCGGCCGCCAGCTGGGTCGCGTCCGCGGCGACCAGCAGGTCGCAGCCCAGGTACAGGTCGCAGGAACCGGGGGTCAGCTTGCTGGCGCCGGTGAACGGCTCCGGGGACAGCCGGATGTCCGACACGACCGCCCCGCCCTTCTGGGCCAGGCCCATCTGGTCCAGCGCGCGCACCTGCAGCCCGGCCATGCTGGCCGCCGTCGAGATCACCTGGGCCACCGTGACCACGCCGGTTCCGCCGACCCCGGTGATGCGCATGTTGAACTCGTCGGTCCGGACCCGGATCTCCGGCTCCGGCAACCCCGCGTCGGCGGCCGGAACGCCGCCCGCCCGGCGCGGCCGGCCGGACTTGGCCGGCCTGACGGTCAGGAACGACGGGCAGTCCCCGTCCAGGCAGGAGAAGTCCTTGTTGCAGGACGCCTGGTGGATCCGGGTCTTGCGGCCGAACTCGGTGTCCACCGGCTGCACGGACAGGCAGTTCGACTTGGCCCCGCAGTCGCCGCAGCCCTCGCAGACGCGCTCGTTGATCAGTACCCGCTGGGCCGGTTCGGCCACCAGGCCGCGCTTGCGCTTGCGCCGAAGTTCGGTGGCGCACTCCTGGTCGTGGATGAGGAC
>DASWVA010000580.1:0-2164 GCA_036401415.1 Streptosporangiaceae bacterium | reverse complement strand
TCCGAGAAGGCCTTGATGCTCGCGTAGGCGTTCCGGAGGCCGGACTGCATGCTCCAGAGCCAGAACTGGTCCAGCACCCCCTGCGATACCTGTGAGCCCGGCCGGTTGGCGCCATAGAACGGTTTGGCCAGGTCCTTGTAGAACTGCGAGCGGTCCTTGACCAGGCCCGCGCGCAGGTCGTCGAAGACTTCTACCGGCAGCCCTTCCGGGTTGGCCGCTGACTTGACCATGATCGGTGGCACCGCCGAGACCAGGGCCGCTTTGGCCACCCGCCCCGTCCCGTGCCGGCCGATATAGCGTGTGACCTCCCCGCCGCCGGTGGAGTGGCCGACCAGCGTCACGTCCGTCAGGTCCAGCGCCTCGATTACGGCCGCAAGATCGTCGGCGTAGCCGTCCATGTCGTTTCCCGTCGAGGTCTGGCTGGAGCGGCCGTGGCCGCGCCGGTCGTGCCCGACCACCCGGAAGCCGTTCTGGGCGAGGAAGTGCATCTGGCCGTCCCATGCGTCGGCGCTCAGCGGCCAGCCGTGCGAGAACGTCACGACCGGCCTGCTGCCCCAGTCCTTGTAATAGATTTCGGTGCCGTCCTTGGTGATGATCGTGCTCATGTCCTGTTTCCTTTCGCTGGGTGCGCTGTGGCAGTGGTCATGCTGGTGCTGCCAGTTCCAGGACCGCGCGGGCGAACGGGCCGGGGGCTTCCTGGGGCAGGTTGTGCCCGGCGCCCGGTACCTGGTGATGCACGCGGGGGCCGGTGTAGTGGGGTGCTGACGGGCTGCCGTCCGTAGCCGGGAAGTTGCCGTCGGCCAGACCGTCCAGGGTGACGGCCGGGACCGTGATGGGTGGCTGCGCGGCCAGCAGCTGCTCGGCCTGGTCGTAAGGCGGGCAGCTGGCCGCGGCCCCGAGGCGGTGCCGGTAGGAGTGCAGCACCACCTCGACGTAGTCCGGATTGCCGAAGGCCACCGCGGCGCGTTCCAGTGTGGCGTCATCGAAATGCCAGGCCGGCGAATTGCGCGCCCAGATCACCCGGGCGATCTCGCGCCGGTTCGCGGTCAGGCCAGCCCGCCCGCGCTCGGTGAGGAAGTAGTAGAAGTACCAGAACCCGGCCTCCAGATCGGGCCGCGCCGGGGTCATGGCGGTGGCGATGTCCTGAATGAGGTAGCTGCCGACGGTAACGAGGCCCGCGCAGCGCTCCGGCCACAGCGCGGCCGCGACACAGGCTGCCCGGCCGCCCCAGTCAAAGCCGGCCAGGATGGCGCGGGGAATGTCCAGCGCGTTCATCAGGTCGACCACGTCGGTGCCGATGGCCGCCTGCTGCCCCGATCGCGGGGCGGCGGGGTCGAGAAAGCGGGTTGGCCCGTGCCCGCGGAGATAGGGGACAATGACCCGGCGCCCCGTCTCCGCCAGCAGCGGGATCACCTCGGTGTAGCTGTGGATGTCGTAGGGGAACCCGTGCAGCAGCAGAGTGACGTCGCCGTCGCTCGGGCCAGCTTCGTAGTACGCCACCTCGAGGGTGCCGGTGCGGGCGTAGCGCAGGGGCTCGAGCCGTGGCAGGGCCCGGGTCACGGGCCGGCCGGGGCATCGACGAACTCCGCCAGTGGCTGCCCCACCTCGACGATGTAGGTGGAGAGCATCTGGCCGGTGTCCGGGCCGGCGTCCAGGGCGTTGTGCGGGGTGCGGGGCGGTATCAGGAAGGGGGCGCCAGCCGGCAGGATGAGGGTGGGCTGGTCCTGGATCATCATGTGGACCGTCCCGGCGAGGATGTACCCGACTTCCTCCCCGGGGTGGATGTGCCAGCCTGACTCCACCCCGCAGGGGATGACGGTGAGCACCTGGACGATCTCCCGCCCGGGTATTGAGGATGGCTTGTGCTGGAGTTCGGTGCGCTGGAGCTTGCTGGCGAGTGCGTCGGCCGGCGGCTGCGGGCCGTCCGTAGGGGTGGGCGTCATGTTCAGGCCGATGCGCTGGCGGGAGCATCGCGGCCGAGGAACGCCAGCAGCTCGCGGTTGACTTCCTTGGCATGGCTGACGCACATGACGTGCGGGCCACCCTCGATCTCGACGTAGTGCGCGGCCGGCAGGGCCGCGTGCAGCCGCCGGCCCTACCCGTTGATCGGCAGGATCCGGTCCGCGGTGCCGTGCAGGATCAGCGTGGGGATGTCGATGCGGGT
>DASWVA010000579.1:0-2153 GCA_036401415.1 Streptosporangiaceae bacterium | reverse complement strand
GGGCGGACCCGGCCAGGCGTCGGCCCGGCCGCGCAGCCACCGGTCGAAGAACCGCTGGTGCGCCCCGGTCAGGTCGGCGAACAGGGCATCGGCCGTCAGCCCGAACTTGCGGTCCGGATAGACGCCGGTGCTGTTGAGGTGATCCCACGGGCCGATGATCAGCCGCTGGCCGTCGCGGGCCTCGGCGCTTCCGCCACGCTTCTTCAGTTCGGTGAAGGTGCGGTGGTGCTGTTGATGAAGATGTCGAACCAGCCGCCGATGTTCAGCGCAGGCACGGTGACCGTCCCAGCTCCGCCAGGTGAGCATCTGGATCGGCCGCCATGCCGACCAGCCCCATCAGCGCCTGCGGGTCACCGGTGCCGGCGCCCACGGCGCGCTGCGCGTCGGTCAGGGCCATCATCGTCGTCCACGTCTGGACCGCGTGCAGCGACAGGGCGCCGCGCCCCCTTCGGAGTACCAGGGCGCCGAGTAGTAGTCCGTGGTCGTGACGGCAGGCGCGATGGCCTTCACCGGTGCTGCGGCCGACGCGATCGCCCACTGGACAAAGCCCAGGTACGACGCACCGTAGGTGCCGATGTTCCCGTCGCACCAGGGCTGGGCCAGCAACCAGGCCACGGTGTCGGCACCGTCGCCGGGCTCGTTGACCATGGGAGTGAACTCCCCGCCAGACCGGAACGTGCCCCGGCCGTCCTGGTAGACCACGGCATAACCGGCTTCGACCAGCGTGAAGACGTTCGGGACCAGCCCGTAGGCGTACAGCCCGTTCATATCCTTGCCGTAGGGAAGCCGCACGAGCAGCACCGGGGCCGGGCGGTCCCCGTCAGGAATCCAGGCGTCTGTGGCCAGCCGGACACCGTCGCGCATCGGCACCATGATGTCCTTTTCGACCCGGTAGCTCATCGGCACTCCTCTAAGCGTCCTGGCAGGCATGCCAGGGAAAAGGGGCCAGGTCGGGCTCGACCCAGCTGGCCCGGGCCAGTTCGCTGGCCAGCGTGGCCGGGCGGTAGAACCGGGTGAGCAGCCGCTTGTCGAGCAGGGCCGGGTTCCGGTCGAGGAAATCGCCAAAGCTGGCGGCTCCGCCCGCGGCCGGGGCGGTGGCGTGGTGACCGACCAGCTCAACCCAGGCCCGGCTCATGGTGGCGTGGTACTTCCGGGGCGCGCCCGCGTACCGGGCGGTCCGCTGGATGCCGTCGCTGACCAGGCCGACGGCATCCGGGGTGCCGTACCGGCGGACGGCCAGCCAGGTGAGGTGGACGTGCTGCCGGTGGCCGAACCGGCCGGTCCCGGCCAGCACCTCTCGCATCAGTTCCCCGAAGGGCGTGTCGGTCACGCGGACACCTCCGTGAGGGCGTGCAGCACGGTCAGGAAACCGGCCACCGCGCCGGCGGGCACGCCGTGCAGCGCCCGGTGCTCCAGATCGGCCAGGGCCTGCTGGATCGTGCCCGCGGCCTGGTGCCCGGCCACGGTCAGCTCGACGAGCACAGCGCGGCGGTCACCTGGACGGGCGCCGCGGGTGATGTGGCCGCGATGTTCGAGCCGGTCGAGCACGCTGGTCAGCGTGCTGGGCCGGGTGCCGGTGGCCGCCCCCAGCTCGGAGACGGTGCGGGGCCGGCCGTCGGCCAGGTTGGCCAGGGCGTTGATCTCCGAGGCGGAGAGCCGCAGCCCGGCCAGCTCGCGGACCAGGGCGTACAGGGTGGCGTGGGTGGCCCGCTGCAGGGCCAGCAGAACGGAGTCGGACGGGCTCTTCTCAACCACGATATCGAATCATACGTTTTCGTAGTATCGAGAGCAATCCCGGAAATTAAAACTAAGAGTAACGAGTCAGTAACCCATGTGAACCTAAACTGGCCTTCGCGCGACTTACAGGTAGTCCCGAGCGAGGACCACGGCACGGCATCCTGAGGTGATATCGCAATGCCCCTTCCCTTTCCCCCGGCTCGTCCGCAGGCGGCGTCGGCCGCGCGGCGGTGGCGGTCTCGCAGCCGGACCCCGTGCGCGGCGGCCGGTCAGCTGCCCGGGGGCCGCGACACGCACGAGGCCATGGAGAAACTGGCCACCGCGGACGACATCGCGGCGGCTGTCCGGGCGGCGGGACGCACCGCCCAGCCCGCATAACGGCCGGGCCGGGGGCCCCGGGCCGCCCGGACGGCGAG
>DASWVA010000578.1:0-4761 GCA_036401415.1 Streptosporangiaceae bacterium | reverse complement strand
GGTCACCTACGTGGTCGCCGCGATCGTGGTCATCGCGCTGGCCATCGGGGCCTGGCTGTTCATCCGGTCCCGCCCCGAAGGTCCCGCCCGCTGAGGTCAGCTGAAGTCCTCCGGGGTGAACGCGCGCGGCTCCACCAGCACCAGCCAGTTGCCGGTGTTGTCGCGCATCACCGCCTCCACCCCGTACGGCCGCTCGGCCGGTTCCTGCAGGAACGTGACGCCCTTGGCGCTCAGTTCGGCGAAAGTCTTGCGGCAGTCGTCCACCTTGAGGCCGAGCCCCGGCACCATCAGCGTCACCTCCAGTTCCGGCTGGCTGGGATGCCCGATCGTCAGCCACCGGTAGCCCTCGCCCATGGTGACGTCGGTCCGGGGCTCGAAGTTGAGGTGGTCCACTGACCCTAAGCGGCCCGGCCAGGCCAGGGCTTCTCCGAGATTGCGTACTCAGCTCAGCCGGCGGCGGATGAGCCAGAAGCAGCCCCAGGCCAGCAGGACGGCCGCGGTCAGGAAGATGCCCAGCTCCAGCCACTGGAAAGTCCAGTACCGGTCCGCGGGCTGGTAGGAGACGGTCTCCTTGAGGTGTATCCGCGCCAGTGCGCTGAAACAGGCTTGGGGGCCATTGCCCACCGACTGGCAGGCTTGCGGCACCGGGCCGAACACGGTCGAGCCGGATGCGGTGGTGACCGGGCTGGAGTACACCCAGGCGCCGGCCGGGGCGGGGGCATTCGCGTAAATCTGTATGATCTGGCCTCCGGCCGGACCGGAGATGTCCAACCCGTTGAGGTCGGCAGCGGTGAGCTTGAAGGTGTGGCGGACCGGCGTGATCAGGTGCGGCCTGATCCCCAGCGGCATGGCGATCAGGACCGCGGCCACCAGAAGCAGGGTGACGGCCATGGCCGGGACCGTCCGCCGGACCAGCAGCCCGATCAGCGCGCCCAGGGCAAACGCGAAGGCCGCGTAGCCGATCGGTACGACACCCCGGGTGCCGAAGTCCAGCGGGAAGAAGCGCTCCTGGAAGCCGCCCGACGCCCCCACCGCGGCCGCGTAGTCGATGGGGCTGGCCCACCAGCTGAGGGCCAGGCTGAACAACCCGGCCAGGGCCATGCTGGTCAGCCCGAGCAGGCCCAGCTTGACCGCCAGCCACCGCTCGCGGGTCACACTCTGGTTCCAGGCCAGCTTGTACGAGCCGGACTCCAGTTCCCGGGCGATCAGCGGCGCGCCCCAGAACAGGCCGATCACGACCGGCAGGAAGGTGATGAACAGCGCGCCGAGCAGGTAGATCAGGTGGTACCCGGAACCGGTGGCCAGCTGGTTGAGGAAGTTGCTCGCCTCCGATGCGCAGTTGCTGTGGCAGGCGGCGAAGCTGCTGTCGCGGTACAGGGTGACCAGGTGCGGGCCAGTGGCCAGCAGCAGGATGGCGAAGACGGCGATCAGGGCCGCGATCGCCAGGGTCTGAATGCGGGCCTGGCGCCAGGTCAGCCAGATCATCGCTGGACCTCCAGAACGGGGCGGCGGCCGCGGGTCGTCCCACTGGCCTGGCTCATGTAGGCCAGCACCAGGTCCTCCAGGCTGAGCTGCTCGACCATCCAGACCGGGTCCAGGACCGGGCCGTCGGTGCGGACGATCAGCGTGCTCTGCCGGTCGGTGTGGCGGCCTTCGATCACTTCCTGGCCGGAAGGCAGCTGGGCCGGGTCGCGGCGCGGGCCGATCAGCCGGTGGTGGCTGGCCAGCAGGGCGTCCACGTCGCCCGCGATCTGCACCCGTGAGGCCGCGAGCACGACGAGGTAGTCACAGACCCGCTCCAGGTCACTGACCAGATGGGAGGACAGGATCACGCTGACCTCGTGCTCGGCCACCGCCTCCATCAGGTCCTGCAGGAACTCGCGGCGGGCGAGCGGGTCCAGGCTGGCCACCGGCTCGTCCAAAATCAGCAGCCGGGGCCGCTTGGCGATGGCCAGGGTCAGGGCGAGCTGGGCGCGCTGCCCCCCGGACAGCTTGCCGGCCTTCTGGTCCGGGTCGAGCCCGATCCTGGTGATGCGTTCCTGGGCGAACGCCGCGTCCCAGCCGGGGTTGGTGTGAGCGCCGAACCGCAGGTGGTCGGCGACGGTCAGGCTGGTGAACAGCGGGGTGTCCTGGGCCACGAAGCCGACCTTGGCCAGCTGGGCCGGCCCATCGGCGGGGACGCCGCCGAGCACCTCGATAGCGCCGGTGGTCGGGGCGAGCAGGCCCACGGCCAGGTTGAGCAGGGTGGATTTGCCGGCCCCGTTGGGACCGACCAGGCCGACGACGCGGCCTTCGGGCACCTGGAGCGTGCAGTCGGTCAGCGCCCACCGCCGGCCGTACTGCTTGCCCAGGCCCTGAGCGTCCAGGGCGGTCATGCTATGTCCTCTTCCTGTCTGGTGCCGGTGGCACGAAAGGTGGCCAGAAACAGCGCCTCGATGCTTTCCTCGTCCAGCCCGGCCCGCCGGGCCTTGTCCAGCCAGCGGGTCAGGTCACGGCGCAGCGGCGCGTGCGCGGCCACCGACGCGCCGCTCAGCGTCCCGGTCACGAACGTGCCGACCCCGGGTCGCGCTCCGACCAGGCCCTGGTACTCCAGCTCGCGGTAGGCCTTGAGCACGGTGTTCGGGTTGATGGCCAGTCCCGAGGCCACCTCTTTGACCGTGGGCAGCCGGTCGCCCTGGCGCAGCACATCCAGCCGCAGGGCGTGCCGGACCTGATGGATGAGCTGGAGGTAGGGCGCCACGCCGGAACGGGCATCCAGGTGGAACTCGATCACTACTGCTCTCCTATTCATCTAGTTACCTAGCACATTAGAGTCCTAAGCGTCCGGGCCGTCAAGGCTCCACGGGCATGCGGATAAGATCCCCGCATAAGCGTTGAACTGCGCACGCCGGGGCAGCCGCCGCGGCCCGGTGCCCCGCTACTGGCGCGCGGCCTGGTGGCCGTGACGGTGATCGCCGCCCTGGTGGCGACCGCGCTGACCGGGGCCGGGTACCGGGGTCACCCGCACCACTCCCCCGCGCCGGTGTCGCTGACCGAGGGCATCGCCGTGGATCCGTGCGCGCCGGACCAGGTCGTGGCGGTGCCACCGGGCCGGGACGTGAGCTACGACGGCGACGACAGCTTGCTGCTGGCCGGCCGGTGCCCCGCGGGCGCGGTGTACGGCCGGGCGAGCAGCTGGCTGCGGTCGGGCACCGTGCCCGGGACCGGCCCGGTGCTGCGGTCGATGGCGGAACGGTCGCTGCTGGACCTGCACCTGTCGGTGCGGCCGGACGGCGCGGTGGTGGCGGGCTGGTACGGCCGCTGGGACTACGCCTGGCCCCGCGATTCGAGCTGGGTGGCGGCGGCGCTGGCGGTCACCGGGCACGGCGCGGACGCCGTGGCGGTGCTGCGGTTCCTGAGCCAGGAGCAGAGCCGGAACGGCACCTGGGCCGCACGCTACCAGCTCAACGGCAGCGGCCCGGTCCTGGACGGCCGCCCCACCGAACTGGACGCGGTGGGCTGGGTGCCGTGGGCGGTGTGGACCTGGTACCGGAGCGCGGGGGCCGGGGCCACAGCCCGGCCGGAACTGGCCGGGCTGTGGCCGATGGTCAACGCGGCGGCCGGGGCGGCGCAGCGGTCCCTGTCCCCCAGCGGGCTGCCCGGACCCGCCACCGACTACTGGGAGCACGGCAGCCAAGTCACGCTGGGCACGGCGGCGCCGTTGCTGACCGGGCTCCGGGCGGCGGCCGACATCGCGGCGGCGCTCGGCCGGACCCCGGCCCGCCAGCGCTGGGCGACGGCCGCGGACCGGCTGGCCGTGGCCATGCAAGCGTCGTTCGGCTGCTACCAGGACAACCGGCTGCCGCGCGACCCGACGGGACCGGACACCGCGATCACCTGGCTGGGACCGCCGTTCGGGCCGTTCAGCCCCACCCTGGAACGCGCCGAGCAGGCCGCTCAGCGGGCGCTCACGCTACCCAGTGGCGGCCTGCTGCCCGGCAGCGACTGGCCCGGCAACCTGAGCACGGCCTGGACCGCGGAGACGGCGTCGTTCGCGCTGTCGGACGCGGCCACCGGCCAGCACCGCGCGGCCGCGGGCCTGCTGGACTGGCTGGCCGCCCACCGCACCCGGCTCGGCGCCCTGCCCGAGCAGGTCAACGCGGACGGCCAGCCGGGCTCGGTCGCCCCGCTGGCCTGGACCGACGCCACCGTGCTGCTGGCCCTGGTGGCGCAGGACGGGTCGCTGCCCGCCACCCCCGTGCCTGCCGGCGCGCCACAGAACGGGGCCGCGGGCAACTGCCCCCTCCCGCCGCTGAGTGTGGTCGGGCGCTGACGGACCTACCACCACCAGTGGTGATGGTGGTGGTAGCGCGCCGGCGTGGTGGTGGGGCTGGGCGACGGACTGGCCGGGATGGTCGGCGCCGGGCTCCCGGTGCCGGTGCCGCCGCTGGACGTAGGCGTGGGCGTGGCGCCGGCCGGGGCGTTCCCGCCGAAGGCGACCGAGAAGGCGCCGCCACCGGTGAGCGCGGACGGGACTGCCTCGGTGACGCCGCTGGCCGCCACCATGGCCAGGGCGCCGGCGCCGGAGTTGCCGATCGGCATGTGGTCGGCGTCGGCGCTGGTGAAGCCGACCGTGCCGAAGTTGGACAGGGGCAGCACGCCGGCCTGGCTGCTGGGCGCCTCGGCGATCACCTCGGCCGAACCGAGCTGGGCGGCCGGTGAGGTCTGCTGGGTGGTCTGGGTCCAGTTCTGCGTCCGGTCGGTCAGGGTCAGGGTGAACGC
>DASWVA010000577.1:0-8065 GCA_036401415.1 Streptosporangiaceae bacterium | reverse complement strand
GCGGCCCCGGCTCACCAAGAGCGCGGTGGTCAGCCGGGCGCTGGAGATGGCCGACCACGGCGGGGCGGACGCCCTGACCATCCGGCGGCTGGCCACCGAGCTGGGCGTCACCCCGATGGCGCTGTACTGGCATTTCCGCAGTAAGGACGAGCTGCTGGTCGCGTTGTGCGATCACATCTGGGACGAGATCGACCTGGACGCGGATCAGTCGGCACCGTGGCCGGACCAGCTCCGCGCCATGCTCGGTTCGCTGGTCGGGGTGCTGCGCGCCCACCCGTCCGGGCCGCAGCTGATCCTGGCCCACGAGAAGGAGAGCAGCGCGTCCATGCGGGCGGCCGAGATCGCCCTCACCCTGCTGCGCGGCGCGGGCTTCGACGCCGAGCAGGCCAGCGAGATCACCCGCGGCGCCCTGTGGCACGCACTGAGCCTGGTGATGAGCGAGCCGGGCTTCGAGCCGGACGTGAAGGCCGGGCTAGATGATGCCGAGCGGGCCGAGCACCAGCGCCGCAAGCAGGTCCGGATCGCCATGCTGCCCGCGGACCAGTTCCCCCAGCTGGTGGCGTGCGCCGTCCCGTTCACCACGGTCAACCCCGAGTTCCACTACCGGTTCGGGATCGACCTGTTCGTGGCCGGGGTCCAGGCCCTGGCGCCTAAGGCGGGGTAGCTGGCCCCGCCCTGAGGCGGGTCACATCTGGCGGCCGCGCAGGACGGGCTCGTTGACGGCAGCGGCGGATCCGGCCAGGTCCGGGACCTCGATCACGGTGACGCCGGCCGCGCGCAGCTGCTCGGCGCCGCGGCCTTCGGTGAACAGGGGGGGCTCACGCCAGGCGAACACCACCCGGCCGATGCCCGCGGCCAGGATGTGCTGGACGCAGGTGACCGGGCGGGACGCCCGGGCCCCGCACGGGACCAGCGAGCTGTAGATGGTGGCGGCGGGCAGCCGCGGGTCGGCCGGGTCCAGCTTGCGCAGGGCCACCTCCTCGGCGTGGTCGTGCGCCTCCTGCTCACGGGAGAACCCGGTGGCCATGACGTCCCCGGCGGCCGAAACCACGATCGCGCCGACCGCGAACGCGGTGTCCGAGGGCGGGCACCGCCGGGACAGCTCGATGGCCGCGCGCAGGAACCTGGCGTCGTCCCCGCCCGGGCCGAGCAGATAGCGTAGGGCCACCACCTGATCCAGGCGGTGCACCTCGGCCAGGGTCATCGGGTCCGCCGGGCCCGCCGGGTAGGCCCCGGGCAGCGCGAACGGCGGCGCCGACCCCTCCCCCACGAAGAACGGCGCCACCGCGAGCCGCAGCTCGTCCGCCAGCCCGGAGGCCAGAACTTCGCGCACCAGCGTGGCGCCGCCTTCGACGAGGACCCGGGGAACATTCCTTCGGTACAGGTCTTGGAGCATGACGCGGACGGAAGGCGGGTCACCGGCGTCGATGACCTCGGCGAGGGTCCCCAGCCGCGCCCGCGTGGCCGGGACCGCGGGACGGGCGCAGTAGACCAGCGGCGCACGGCCCCCGGCGAACAGGCGGGCCGCCGGGGGCAGATCACCGCTGCGGGTCAGCGTCACCCGGAGCGGGTGCTCCGGCCGCCCGGCCGCCACCCGCGCCGCGCGCAGCGCCGGATCCCGGACGAGCAGCCGCGGGTCGTCGCGCCGGACGGTGGTGGCGCCGACCACGATCGCGTCGCAGCTAGCCCGGAGCTCGTCCACGCGGGCCAGGTCGGCCGGGCCGGACAGCACCAGCCGCTCCGGGCTGGTGTCGTCGATCCTCCCGTCCACCGACATGGCGCAGCTGATCAGCACGTACGGGCGAGTCGGCACGGCAGGTCCTTCGGCGGTCGGTGCGGCTGACCTTCTCAGCCGGGGCGGTCCTCGCTACTGGCAGGTAGCTTGCGGGGCCGCCGTTTTGGTTTACTTAACACTCCAGGCCCTCGCAGGACGGCGGTGCCCCATGGCAATGTCCCAGACGGACGGACTCCCCGGCACGTTCGAGACGCGCAACCCGGCCACCGGCCAGGTCATCGCCACCTTCCCGGTGGCGGGTACGGACGAGACCACGGTGGCCGTGAGCCGGGCCCGGGAGGCCTCCCGCTGGTGGGGCGAGCTGGGCTGGGGGCCGCGCCGGGGCCGCCTGCTGGACTGGAAGTCGCACCTGACCCGGCACCTGGACGAACTGGCCGCGCTGGTCCACGACGAGACCGGCAAGCCCGCCGACGACGCCCGGCTGGAGATCGTGCTGGCCGTCCTGCACATCGACTGGGCGGCCCGGCACGCCCGCCGGGTGCTCGGGCCGCACCGGGTGTTCAGCGGGGTCGCGGCGCTCAACCTGTCGGCCACCGTGGAGTACCGGCCGCTCGGCGTGATCGGCGTGATCGGCCCGTGGAACTATCCGGTCCTGACCCCGATCGGCTCGATCGCGTACGCGCTGGCGGCGGGGAACGCGGTGATCTTCAAACCCAGCGAGTTCACGCCGGCCGTGGGTGAGTGGCTGGTCCGCTCGTTCGCGGAGACCGCCGGGCGGGGCGCGCCGCAGCCCGTGCTCCAGTTGCTGACCGGAGACGGCAGCACCGGGACCGCGCTGATCACCGGCGGGGTGGACAAGCTGGCGTTCACCGGCTCGGCCGCCACCGCGCGCAAGGTCATGGCGGCCGCCGCGGCCAGCCTCACCCCGGTCATCGCCGAGTGCGGCGGCAAGGACGCGCTGATCGTCGACACCGACGCCGACCTCAACGCGGCCGCCGACGCTGCCGCCTGGGGCGGCCTGTCCAACGCCGGCCAGACCTGCGTCGGCGTCGAGCGCGTCTACGTCGCCGACCCGGTGTACGAGACGTTCCTGGCCAAGCTGACCGAGCGGGTCGCGGCCCTGCGGCCCGGCAGCGACGACGGCGCCTCCTACGGCCCGATGACCATGCCGTCGCAGATCGACGTGATCCGCCGGCACCTGGCCGACGCGGTCGCGCGGGGCGGGCGCGCGGTGGGCGGGTCGCTGAAGTCGGCCGACGACGCCATCGACGGCAGGTACGTCCGGCCGGTCATCCTGACCGGCGTGCCGGAGGATGCGATGGCGGTGACCGAGGAGACGTTCGGCCCCACCCTGACCGTGCGGCGGGTGGCCAGCATGGAAGAAGGCGTCCGGCTGGCCAACGCCAGCTCCTACGGGCTGGGCGCCACGGTCTTCTCGGGGAGCCGGCGCCGGGCGGCCGCGGCCGCGCGCTCGCTCCGGTCCGGGGCGGTGTCGGTCAACTCGGTGGTGTCGTTCATGCTGGTGCCGGCGTTGCCCTTCGGCGGCGTGGGGGAATCGGGGTTCGGCCGGATCCACGGAGCGGACGGCCTGCGTGAGTTCACCCGGTCCCAGTCGATCGCCAGCCAGTGGATGAAGCCGCCGGCCAACCTGACCTCGTTCGGCCGGACGGACCAGGACCTGGCCCGGACGCTCGCGCTGGTGCGCCTCCTGCACGGCCGGCGGGGGCGCGGGCGGGGCTAGGGGCGGGCGGATGGCTCCCGGCCGGGTTGGCCGGCCGGGAGCGCTCCCCGAAACACCAGGGTCCGATGAGCCCCCGAGATTCATCGGGCCCCGGCTGGCGACTGTCCGCTACGGTGAGTAGCGGCTGCAGTCAGCCGGGCGCAGGATATGACCAAAAAGCGCCCCGCATTAGGGCTACTCTTTGATCCTGACTGTTTACCCTGCGTGTCGATTACCTTGCCATAGCACGGCTTGAATTGGAATACCTGCAGGTCAGTTAAAGATCACTTTTTGATACCGCCGGGTGCCGCTGCGTATGCGTGTCCGACATGTCTCCCCAGAACGGACGGTAGCTTCAGCCACGATGGGTGAAGGTTTGGGTCATTTCGGACGGAGGCGGCGCGTTCGTGCCAGCGTCACATCCTCGTACATCACGCGTCCGGGCCGCCGCCGCGGCCGGACCGGGAGGCCACCGTAGGGTGGGGGCATGCCCCCGAACCGCAGAGACGAGCCCGTGGTGCTGTCCCGCATCTACACCCGGACCGGCGACGACGGCAGCACCGCGCTGGCCGACGGATCGCGGGCGCCGAAGACCGACCGCAGGCTGGCCGCCTACGCCGATGTGGAGGAGGCCAACTGTGCGATCGGCGTGGCCATCGCGCTCGGTCAGCCCGGGCCCGAGCTGACCGCGCTGCTGACCCGCATCCAGAACGAGCTGTTCGACGTGGGCGCGGACCTGGCCAACCCGGTCCGCGACGACCCGCCCTACCCGCCGCTGCGGATCGACCAGAGCTACCTCGAGGGGCTGGAGCAGGCCTGCGACCGGTACAACGAGGAGCTGCCCGTGCTGCGCAGCTTCCTGCTGCCCGGAGGTACGCCGGCCGCCGCGCTGCTGCACACGGCGCGGACCGTGACCCGCCGGGCCGAGCGGAGCACCTGGGCCGCGTACGCCGAGCATGCGGAGACGATGAACCCGCTGGCCGCCCAGTACCTCAACCGGCTGTCGGACCTGCTGTTCATCCTGTGCCGCCAGGCCAACGCCGGCCACGGCGACGTGCTGTGGAAGCCGGGCGGGGACCGCTAGGCGATCTGGTCGAGGTAGGAACCGGGCGGGGCCGCCTCCAGCCAGGCCAGGAAGCCGGTCAGCGCCGCCTCCGACATGGCCAGGTCGACCCGCTCACCCTCGCCGGCCTGGCACTCCACCACGAAAAGCCCCGGGCCGAGATCGGCGCTCTCGGCCGGGGTGGCCACGCGGCGGGAAATGATGTTCAGCGTGCGGCGCTCAAGCACGGCCTGGGGCCGTAGCAGCACCCCGAACTGGTGGTACCAGCAGAACTGATCCTCCTGGTAGGCCGCGACCCCGGGGCGCCACGCACCCGCCCCGGCGACCCGGCGCAGGCCGCAGTCGACGGTGCCGCCACCGCGTTCCAGCAGGGAGCGGCGGGCGGCGATGCCGGCCGCGAGCAGGACCAGGATGAGCAGGAAGGCGGCGAACAGCCAGGCTGCGTCGACAGCCAGCGCGCCTCCCACCCCCCCGGCCCTCGTCAGGCCTGTTCGCCCGCGGCTCGCAGCTGCGCCCGGGCGTACCTGGCCCCGGCCGGCTCCTGCGCCCCGGCTCCCGGCGCCGAATCCGGGTCGCTCAGCGCGGTGTCCAGGTCGGAGCGGGCGGCGGACGTGTCCACTTCGGTGCCGAGCTGCGCGTCGACGGCGAGGATGGAAATCTGATCGTCGGCGACCGAGAGGAAGCCGCCGCTGACCGCGGCGGTCACCTCCCCGCCGGGCCCGGTCCCGCCCGAGGGACCCTGCGGGTCCAGGATGCGGACCAGGCTGCCCTCAGCCAGGATGCCCAGCACCGGCGGGTGGCCGGTGAGGACCCCGATGTCCCCTTCGAGCGTCTTGGCGATGACCATGCCGGCCTCACCGGCCCACAGCTCGCGGTCGGCGACGACGACCTCGACGCGCAAGGTCACTGGTCCATCTCCCTGGCCTTCTTCTCCACGTCCTCGATCCCGCCGACCATGTAGAACGCCTGCTCGGGCAGGTTGTCGTGCTTGCCCTCGACGATGGCCTTGAACGAGGCGATCGTCTCCTCCAGCGGGGTGAAGACCCCCTCCTGGCCGGTGAACTGCTCCGCCACGTACATCGGCTGGGACAGGAACCGCTCGATGCGGCGGGCCCGGCGCACCACAACCTGGTCTTCCTCGCCGAGCTCGTCGACGCCGAGGATGGCGATGATGTCCTGCAGCTCGTTGTAGCGCTGCAGGGTCTGCTGCACCGAGCGGGCCACGTCGTAGTGCTCCTGGCCGACGTACCTGGCGTCCAGGATCCGTGACGTGGAGTCTAGCGGGTCCACCGCCGGGTAGATGCCCTTCTCGGTGATCGCCCGGGACAGCGTGGTGGTCGCGTCCAGGTGGGCGAACACGGTGTGCGGAGCCGGGTCGGTGATGTCGTCCGCGGGTACGTAGATCGCCTGCATGGAGGTGATCGAGTGACCGCGGGTGGAGGTGATGCGCTCCTGCAGCTGGCCCATCTCATCGGCCAGGGTGGGCTGGTAGCCCACCGCCGACGGCATCCGGCCCAGCAGCGTCGAGACCTCCGAGCCGGCCTGGGTGAACCGGAAGATGTTGTCGATGAACAGCAGCACGTCCTGCCGTTCGACGTCGCGGAAGTACTCGGCCATGGTCAGTGCGGACAGCGCGACCCGCAGCCGGGTGCCCGGCGGCTCGTCCATCTGGCCGAAGACCAGCGCGGTGTCCTTGATGACCCCGGACTCGGTCATCTCCGCCCAGAGGTCGTTGCCCTCACGGGTGCGCTCGCCGACTCCGGCAAAGACCGAGACACCGCCGAAGTTCTGCGCGACCCGGCGGATCATCTCCTGGATGAGCACGGTCTTGCCCACGCCCGCGCCGCCGAACAGGCCGATCTTGCCGCCGCGGACGTACGGGGTGAGCAGGTCCAGGACCTTGATGCCGGTCACGAACATCTCGGTCCGCGGCTCCAGCTGGTCCAGCGGCGGCGGGTCGCGGTGGATCGGCCAGCGCTCCTCGACGTTGAGCGAGGAGATCGGGACGTCGAGGGTGTCCCCCAGGGTGTTGAACACGTGGCCCTTGGTCACCTCACCCACCGGTACCTCGATCGGCGCGCCGGTGTCGAAGACGTCGGTGCCGCGGACCAGGCCGTCGGTCGGGGCCAGTGAGATGGCCCGCACCACGTCGTCGCCGATGTGCTGCTCGACCTCAAGGGTCAGCGTGCGGGTCTCGTCACCGAGCTTCACGTCGACGTGCAGGGCGTTGTAGATCTCGGGCATCGAGTCGGCGGAGAACTCCACGTCGACGACGGGGCCGATGACCCGCACGACCCGGCCGGTGGCCGTGTCCTGGGTGCCCTCGGCGGAGTTTTCTACGGTCGCGGTCATACTGTCACTCACTCACTCTCTGCCGAGGCGTCGGCCATCGCGTTGGCGCCGCCCACGATCTCGCTGATTTCCTGGGTGATCTCGGCCTGCCGGGCGTTGTTGGCCTCCCGGGTCAGCCGCTCCGTCAGGTCGTTCGCGTTGTCGGTGGCCGCCTTCATGGCGCGGCGGCGCGAGGCCAGCTCGGACGCGGCCGACTCCAGCATGGCGTAGAAGATCCGGCCCTCGACGTACTGCGGCAGCAGCCGGTCCAGCACGTCGCCGGGGGACGGCTCGAACTCATACATGGGCAGCGGGCCGCCCTCGGGCTCACCCGCGGCCTCCTCGATCTCCAGCGGCAGCAGCCGGGCCACCATCGGCGACTGGGTCAGCATCGACACGAACTGGGTGCGGACGATGTAGATCTCATCGACCCCGCCGTCCTCGGCCCGGGCGTCGAACGCCTCCAGCAGGCGGTCGGTGATCGCGGTGGCGTCGCTGACGGACGGCCGGACGGAGAAGCCGCTGAACTCCTGGGCGATCTCGATCTGGCGGGCCCGGTGCCAGCCGATGCCCTTGCGCCCGGCCACGTAGTGGACGGCTTCGACGTTGCGCTCGCGCAGCGTGCGCAGCAGCCGGGCCTCCTCGCGCAGCACGTTCGTGTTGAACGCCCCGCAGAACCCCGAGTCGCTGGTCAGCACCAGCACCGCGGCCCGGGTCACCGACTCCGGCTCGGACACCAGCGGGTGATCGATGGTGGACGTCCGGCTGACCACCGCCTCCACCGCCCGGGTGAGCTCGCGCGCGTACGGCCCGGCCTCGCGCATGCGCTGCTGCGCGCGGATGATCCGGGACGAGGCGATCAGCTCCTGGGCACGGGTGATCTTGCCGATCGACTGCACCGCCCGGATCCGCTGCCGGACGGCGCGAAGGCTGGCTGCCATGCTTAGCTGTTCTCCCCAGATGAGCTGGATGAGCTGGTGGCGCCGGAAGAGTCAGCACCACTGTCGCCACCACTGTCGCCACCGCGCGGGCTGTTGGCGTCGACCGGGCCCTCCTGCGGCGGCTGGTTGGTGTACTTGTGCACGGTCTCCTGGCCCGTCTCCTCCGCGGACAGGGCCTCGGCCTGCTCGTCGGTGATGAGCAGGTCGCCGTTGCTCTTCTCGAACGTGCGGCGGAACTGCTCGACCGCGTCCTTGAGCGAGGTCGCGGTGTCGTC
>DASWVA010000576.1:0-8899 GCA_036401415.1 Streptosporangiaceae bacterium | reverse complement strand
ATACCCACCGATTACGCAGGTGAGCTGTTATCCGTCGATCAGGGGTTGGCCCGCTCCCAGCGGTGGAGCGACTGCGCAACGGCCGGAAACTGAGTCGTGGTTTCCAGTCGAGTAGCACAACCAGCGCCCCGGTGTAAACATTCCGGCCCGCAAAAAATTTTCTCGCCGGTCTCCCGGGACAGCGAAGCGGCGCGGGCCGGACGGGCCCGCGCCGCTCCGGCGCCGTGAGGCGGTTACTACTTGACGGTGACCGTGGCGCCGGCGCCCTCCAGGGCGGCCTTGGCCTTCTCGGCGGCGTCCTTGGTGGCGTTCTCCAGCACCAGCTTCGGCGCGCCGTCCACCAGGTCCTTGGCCTCCTTCAGACCGAGACTGGTGAGGGTGCGCACCTCCTTGATGACCTGGATCTTCTTGTCGCCCGCGGCCTCGAGGGTGACGTTGAACTCGTCCTTCTCCTCGGGAGCCTCGGCGGCAGCGCCGCCGCCGCCCGCGGCCGGGCCCGCCACGGCTGCGACCGGAGCCGCCGCCTTGACGTCGAACGTGTCCTCGAACTGCTTCACGAACTCGGACAGCTCAAGGAGAGTCATCTCCTTGAACGCATCGAGCAGATCGCCGGAGCTGAGCTTGGCCATGATTGCCTTCCTGTTCCTTGCCTACAAGTCTGGGGGTCGGGTGAGAGCCGTCAGCTCTCGTCGCTCGCCTCGGCCGGGGTGGCCTCAGCCGGAGTGGCCTCGGCGCTGACTTCGGCTGGAGTGGCCTCAGCGCTGGCTTCGGCCGGGGTGGCCTCGCCGGAGTCGTCGCCCTGCTCGGCGCGCTGGACGCGCAGAGCCTCGGCGAGCTGGGCCATCTGCGTCGGCAGCGCGTTGAATACGGCCGCCGCGCGGGACATCGACGCGGTCATCGCGCCGGCCAGCCTGGCCAGCAGGACCTCGCGCGACTCCAGGTCGGCCAGCCGGGTGATCTCATCCGGCGTGATCGACTTGCCGTCGAGCACCCCGCCCTTGATCACCAGAGCCGGGTTGTCCCGGGAGAAGTCACGCAGACCCTTGGCCGCCTCGACCACGTCGCCACCGACGAACGCGATGGCGGACGGGCCCGTCAGCAGCGACGCGAGCTCGGCCTCGAGCCCGGCCTCGCTGAGCGCGATCTTGGTCAGGGTGTTCTTGACCACGCTGAACGTGGCGTTCTCACCGAGCGAGCTGCGAAGCTCGGAGAGCTGGGAAACGGTGAGCCCGCGGTACTCGGTCAGCACGACGCTGCCCGAGTCGCGGAACTTGCCGGTGAGTTCCGCGACGGCGGTCACCTTGTCCGCTCTGGCCATGGGCCTCCTCTCTGTGTTGCAGCACTGTGGTTCGCAGCACTGTGGTGGCAGCACTGTCAGTGGCACAGTGTCTGCGATCCGCACGAAGAGCGCCCGAAAAGCAAAACGCCCCGGGCGCAGGTGCGCTGGGGCGTCGTCATCCGTCCGGTGCGGGCACCGGGACAGTCGGCTAGCTCAGTCACCTGCGCAGGATGCCCGTACCGGATCGACCGGTGCGGAACCTTCGGTCAGCCGGGCCCGGGGGCCCGTGACAACCTGCGGTCTTCGGCAGTTGAAACATACCCGACCCGGTCCGGCCGCGCCAAACCAGCGGCGCGGCCGGACCAGAGCGGAGTGGCAACTCAGACGGCCGCGGGCTCTTCGTCCTCGATCAGGTTGCGGGTCTTGTTCGGGTCGACCGGGATGCCCGGGCCCATGGTGGTCGTCATCGTGGCCTTCTTGACGTAACGGCCCTTGGCCGCGGCCGGCTTAAGCCGCATGATCTCATCCAGGGCGGCCGCGTAGTTCTCCAGCAGCGCCCGGGCCGGGAACGAGGCCTTGCCGATCACGAAGTGCAGGTTGCCCTGCCGGTCGGTGCGGAACTCGATCTTGCCGCCCTTGATCTCGGACACGGCCCGGGCCACGTCCGGGGTGACCGTGCCGGTCTTCGGATTCGGCATCAGGCCCCGGGGCCCGAGCACGCGGCCCAGGCGGCCCACCTTGCCCATCATGTCCGGGGTGGCCACGACCGAGTCGAAGTCGAGGAAGCCGCCCTGGATCCGCTCCACCAGGTCGTCAGAACCCACGAACTCGGCACCGGCCTGGCGCGCCTGCTCGGCCCGGTCACCCTGCGCGAACACCAGCACGCGGGCGGTCTTGCCGGTGCCGTTGGGCAGGTTCACGGTGCCGCGGACCATCTGGTCCGCCTTGCGGGGGTCGACACCCAGCCGGAGGGCGACCTCGACGGTGGGGTCGAACTTGGTGACCTTGCCCGACTGGGCCAGCGTCACCGCCTCGGACGGGCTGTAGAGCTTGTCCTGGTCGATCTGCTCGGCGGCGCTGCGATATGCCTTGCTGCGCTTCATTGCTTGCTCCTGCTTTCACGAGGAGGTCGTGGTCCCAGGGCCGCGCCCGGCCCTCCCACGCCTGCTGGGGGGTAAATCTCAGCGTTCGACGTTGATGCCCATCGAGCGGGCGGTGCCGGCGATGATCCGCTCCGCCATCTCGATGTCCCGCGCGTTCAGGTCGGGCATCTTGGTCTGCGCGATCTCACGGACCTGGGCCGCGGAGATACTGCCGACCTTGGTCCGGTTCGGCTCACCACTGCCCTTGGCCACGCCGGCGGCCTTCTTGATCAGCTCGGGCGCGGGCGGCGTCTTGGTGATGAACACGAACGACCGGTCTTCGTAGATCGTGATCTCGACCGGGATGATGTTGCCCCGCTGGGCTTCGGTCGCAGCGTTGTACTGCTTGCAGAAGTCCATGATGTTCACGCCGTGCGGGCCCAGCGCGGTACCGACGGGCGGCGCCGGGGTGGCCTGGCCAGCGGGCAGCTGCACCTTGACCAGGGCGGCGACCCTTTTCCTCCTTGGCGGCATTTCCTGTTCCTTTACTGGTTCACGGGTTACTGGCCGTTCGCGGCTGCGGACGTCAGATCAGATCTTGGCGACCTGGTCAAAGGAGAGCTCGACCGGCGTCTCCCGTCCGAAGATCGACACCAGCACCCGCAGCTTCTGGCTGTCGGGGTTGATCTCGTTCACGGTCGCGGGAAGGGTGGCGAACGGGCCGTCCATCACGGTGACCGACTCGCCGATCTCGTAGTCGACCTTCGGGGCGGACTTGGCCTCGGCCTGCCTGACCTGCTCATCCGGCTCCGGCGCGAGCAGGCCGGCCACCTCCTGCAGGCTGAGCGCGGACGGGCGGCTCGACAGTCCTACAAAGCCGGTGACGCCGGGAGTATTCCGGACCACGGCCCACGACTCATCGGTCAGCTCGAGCCGGACCAGGATGTAGCCGGGGAGCACCTTTTCCTGAACCTGCTGGCGCTTACCCTGCTTGATCTCGGTCACCTTGTGCACCGGGACCTCGATCTGGAAGATGAAGTCCTCCATGTTGAGGGAGCCGATCCGGTTCTCCAGGTTGGTTTTGACCCGGTTCTCGTAGCCCGCGTAGGAGTGGATGACGTACCAGTCACCGGGCATGGCCCGCAGCTGGCGCATGAATTCCTCGACCGGGTCGGTCTCCAGGTCGTCCAGCGCCACCTGGGCCTCGCCGTCGTCGAGGGTGCCCTCGTCGGTGGCGACCACGCCGTCAACGACGGCCACGTCGTCCGTGGCTGCGGCATCCTCCTCGGCCCTCTCAGTGGCCGCGCCATCGGGGGCCACGCCGTCGGTGGCCGCGCCATCGGGGGCTACGACGTCGGGAGCCACGGCGTCGGTGGCCGGCTCGTCGCCCGCGCCGGCCGTCAGCTCGCTGACGTGCTCGAGGTCGGAGTTCAGGTCGGGCTCGGACACAATTGCTCTCTTCTCTTTGCTTCTGGCGGATTACTCCGCACCGGATCTTCGCGCTGGCCGGCCGGGCGCCGGCCACAGCCCACCTCGCGCGGCACCCCGGTCCGCGCGGCGGCGTCAGCCGAAGATCGCGATGACCAGCTTGGTGAAGCCGTAGTCCAGGCTGGTGACGATGGCGACCATCACGACGATGAACACCAGGGCGACGGTCGTGTACGTGCTCAGTTCCCGCCGGGTCGGCCAGATCACCTTGCGCAGTTCGGCCACGCTCTGGCGGAAGAACAACGCGGGCGAGGTCCCCCGTTTTGCGGGAGGCTGGTCGCCGCCCCGCCTCTCCGCGGCCTCACCGCGCGTCTGAGTCGCCATGTCCTCACCCTATGCAGCACTGAACAGTCGAAGGATCGTGCAGGGCAGGAGGGACTCGAACCCCCAACCACCGGTTTTGGAGACCGGGACTCTAGCCAATTGAGCTACTGCCCTACGGCAGTCATCCACCCGGCGGACAGGCATGCCTGAGCGCCGACGGAACACCACCAGACACGAAAGTGTAGCCCGGATACCGGGGCGAGTCGAACCATCGGCGAAACCCGGAGCAGCACCTCGGGCCGCCTCCGCTTAACGGTGTGCGATCATTCGGGGCCAGGTGCCAGTATTGATGACATGCCCACCACACCACATCCTCGCATCTCAGCGCGTCTCGGCGCGATCGCGGAATCGGCCACGCTGGCGGTGGACGCCAAAGCCAAGGCACTCAAGGCGGCCGGGCGGCCGGTGATCGGTTTCGGGGCCGGCGAACCGGACTTCCCCACCCCGGGCTACATCGTCGAGGCCGCCCAGCAGGCCTGCGCCGTGCCGCGGTTCCACAAGTACACCCCGGCCGCCGGGCTGCCCGAGCTGCGGCAGGCCGTGGCCGACAAGACCGCCCGGGACTCCGGCTTCGAAGTCGCGCCCGGCCAGGTGCTGATCACCAACGGCGGCAAGCAGGCCGTGTTCCAGACCTTCGCCGCGCTGCTCGACCCCGGGGACGAGGTCCTGGTCCCGGCACCGTACTGGACCACCTACCCGGAGGCCATCGCGCTGTCCGGCGGGGTCACCGTACCGGTGCTGACCGATGAGAGCACCGGCTACCTGGCCTCGGTCGAGGATCTGGAGGCGGCCCGCACCGAGCGGACCAAGATCTTGCTGTTCGTGTCGCCGTCGAACCCGACCGGCGCGGTGTACCCACCCGAGCAGGTGGCCGAGATCGGCCGCTGGGCCGCCGGGCACGGACTGTGGGTGGTCACCGACGAGATCTACGAGCACCTGGTCTACCCCGGCGCCGAATTCTCCTCGATGCCGGTGGTGGCGCCGGAGATCGCCGGCCAGTGCGTGGTCCTCAACGGCGTGGCCAAGACCTACGCCATGACCGGCTGGCGGGTCGGCTGGATGATCGGCCCGGCCGACGTGATCAAGGCCGCGACCAACTTCGAGTCGCACGTGACGTCGAACGTCTGCAACATGGCCCAGGCGGCCGCGCTGGCCGCGGTGTCCGGGGACCTGACCGCGGTGGCGGAGATGCGGGCCGCGTTCGACCGGCGCCGGCTGACCATGACCCGGCTGCTCAACGACATCCCCGGGGTGGTCTGCCCCGAGCCCCAGGGCGCCTTCTACTGCTACCCGTCGGTCAAGGGCGTCCTGGGCCGGGAGATCAACGGCCAGCGGCCGCAGTCCTCCGCCGAATTGGCCACGCTGATCCTGGACGAGGCCGAGGTGGCGGTGGTGCCGGGTGAGGCGTTCGGCACCCCGGGGTACTTCCGGCTGTCCTGCGCGCTGGGCGACGCCGACCTGGAGGAAGGCGTGATGCGCATCGGCAAGCTGCTCGGCCAGTCACACTAGGCGGGTGGCCCGTCCGCTCGACCAGCTCCCCAAGGCGCATCTGCACCTGCACCTGACCGGTGCGATGCGGCACTCCACCCTGGTCGACCTGGCGGGACGGCACGGCGTCCACCTGCCCGCGGCCCTGGCGCAGGAGTGGCCGCCCACGCTGAGCGGGGCGGACGAGCGCGGCTGGTTCCGGTTCCAGCGGCTGTACGACGTGGCCCGGTCGGTGCTGCGCACCCCGGCCGACATGCGGCGGCTGTTCCGCGAGATCGCCGAGGATGAGCAGGCCGAAGGATCAGGCTGGCTCGAGATCCAGATCGACCCATCCGGGTATGCGGCCCGGTTCGGCGGCCTGAGCCCCACCGTCGACCTGGTGGTGGACGCGGCGGCGCAGGCGTCGGCGGCGACCGGGGTGGGGGTGGCCGTCGTGATCGCGGCCAACCGGACCCGGCACCCGCTGGACGCCCGCACGCTGGCCCGGCTGGCCGTGCAGTACGCGGGGCGCGGGGTGACCGGGTTCGGCCTGTCCAACGACGAGCGGCGGGGCCGGGCGCAGGACTTCGGGCCCGCGTTCCGGATCGCCGAGCGGGGCGGGTTGCTGGCCGTGCCGCACGGCGGCGAACTGGTCGGCCCGCCCAGCGTGCAAGCCTGCCTGGACGACCTGCACGCGGACCGGATCGGCCACGGTGTGCAGGCTGCCTCCGACGACGTGCTGGTCAAGCGGCTGGCTCAGCAGGAGGTGACGCTGGAGGTGTGCCCGTCGTCCAACGTGGCGCTGGGCATCGCGGCCCGGACCCGGGACGTGCCGCTGCGGCGGCTGTTCGAGGCCGGGGTGCCGATCGCGCTGGGTGCCGACGACCCGCTGCTGTTCGGCTCGCGGCTGGTGGCCCAGTACGGAATCGCCCGCCGCCAGCACGGTTTCAGCGACGCGGAACTGGCCGAGCTGGCCCGGATGTCGATCCGGGGCTCGGCCGCACCCGGCGCGGTCCGCGGCGCGCTGCTGGCCGGGATCGACTCCTGGCTGGCTTAGCGGCCCGGGACCGCGCCCACCAGGACCGGCTCGATGTCCAGCCAGACCCCGAACGCGCGGTACACGCCGTCCTGGATCTCCCGGGCCAGCGCCAGCAGGCCAGCGGTGGTCGCGCCACCCGGGTTGATCAGCGCCAGCGTGTGCTTACTGGAGATGCGGGCGGCCGGGCCCGGCCGGCCCGGGACCTCAGGGCCCTGGTGGCCCTTGCGGAAGCCCGCGTGCTCGATCAGCCACGCGGCCGGAACCTTCACCCGGCCGGGACCGGCCGGATAGTGCGGTACCCGGGGCGCCGCGTCGCCCGGCTGAGCCGGGACGCAGATCAAGGCGTTTTCGGTCAAATTACGGAACTCGGCCTCAGTGAGGACGGGGTTGGTGAAGAACGAGCCTGCGCTGTGGCTGTCCGGGTCACCCGCGTCGAGGACCATGCCTTTGCGCGCGCGGACCTTGAGTACCGCCGACCGGGCCTGCTCCAGCGGCACCTGGCCGCCGGGCGCGACGCCGAGTTCGGTGGCCAGCTCGGGATAGCGGACCGGCGCCGACCGCCGGCCCCGGGTCAGCCGGAAGGTGACCGCCAGCACCAGGTGCCGGCCGCTGCGCTTGAAGTGGCTGGTCCGGTAGCCGAACCCGCAGTCTGCGGCGGGGAGGTCGGCGACCACGGCCCGGTCCCGGTCCCAGGTCCGGACGGCGACGATCGTGTCCGCCACTTCCTGGCCGTAGGCGCCCACATTCTGGATCGGGGTCGCGCCCGCCAGACCGGGGATGCCGGACAGGCACTCCAGGCCGGCCAGGTCTTCGGCCACGCAGCGAGCGACCAGGTTGTCCCAGTTCTCCCCGGCGGCCACGGTCAGGTCCACCGCGGCGTCCGGCCCGGCCTCGACCCGGAAACCGCGGGTCGCCACCCGGACCACCTGGCCGGGGAACCCCTGGTCGGCGACCACCACGTTGCTGCCGCCGCCCAGGACCAGCAGGCGCTGGCCGCGCTCGTCCGCGGCGCGGACCGCGTCGATCAGGCCGGACTCGCTGTCCGGCTCGGACAAGGTGGCGGCCGGGCCACCCAGGCCCAGGGTGGTGTAAGCGGCCAGCGGGACCTGGTGCCGGACCACGGCGGGGGCGGGCGAGGTCAGGGCAGCACCACCACGGCACGGGCCCGGGTCAACACCTTGGTGCCGTCCGTGCGGGCCACCAGGGCCAGTACGACCCGGTTGCCGTCCAGCTTCTCCTCGATGGTGCCGCCCACTTCGATGATGGCGCCGCGGTCGTCATCGGGCACGACCACCGGGGTGGCGAACCGCACCCCGAACTCGACGACCGCGCCCGGGTCACCGGCCCACTCGCTGGCGAACCGGCCCGCCTGCGCCATGGTGTACATGCCGTGCGCGATGACGTCCGGCAGGCCGACGGCGGTGGCCACCCGCTGGCTCCAGTGGATGGGGTTGAAGTCACCGGACGCACCCGCGTACCGGACCAGGTCCAGCCGGGTGACCTGATACCTCCTGGGCTCCAGCCCGGTGCCGGGCTGGACGTCCGCGTACCTGACCGTCGCGGTCACCGCTCCGCCTCCCGATCCGTTGCGGCGCCAGCCCGGCCGGCCGGCCAAGGTCAGGCGCCCCGCTCGACGAGCATGGTCACGGCGGTGCAGACGTGCTCGCCGCCGGTGGTGGTGATGTCGGTACGCGTGGTCAGCGTGGTCATGGCCCGGCGGGGCGTGATGTCGGTGATCGTGGTCTGGGCGATCACCACGTCCCCGGCGCACAACGGCCGCACGTGCTCGAACTGCTGCCCGCCGTGGACGACCATGGAGTAATTCAGGCCCAGACCCTCGTCGGCCAGGGCGTGCCCGCTACTGGCCATGCTGATCACGATGGCGAACGTCGGCGGTGCGATGACGTCGGGGTAACCGGCCGCCTGAGCGGCCTCGCGATCCTGGCACAATGGGCTGACATCACCGGTGGCCTGCACAAACTCGGCGATCTTGACCCGGCTTACCTCGTATGGCTCAGACGGCGGGAAGCTCCGGCCAGCGAAGTCCGGGTTGACCGGCATGTGCGGTTAACGGGTCTCGCGGTGCGGCTGGTGGCAGCGGCAGTTGGGGCAGTACTTCTTCAGCTCGAGCCGGTCGGGGTCGTTCCGCCGGTTCTTCTTGGTGATGTAGTTGCGGTGCTTGCACTCCTGGCAAGCCAGCGTGATCTTGGGCCGGACATC
>DASWVA010000575.1:0-10713 GCA_036401415.1 Streptosporangiaceae bacterium | reverse complement strand
GGTGTCGATCGTGGTGTACAGGTCGGTCCGGCCGGCCTCCTGCCAGCCGCCGTCCGGCTCCTGCCACGGCCGTCCCTGCGGCACCGCATCCTCGTCGGCCAGGCCGGTGACCGGGTCGGCGAGGGCCTGGACGTGCCCGGCCAGGCGCGGGTCGAGCCACGGCTCACGCAGGTAGGGCGGGTAGATCGTGAGCCGCTCGCGCAACGTGAAGCCGGCGCCGGAAGTGAGCCGGGCCAGCTCGGTGATCTGCGGCCACGGGCGCTCGGGGTTCACGTGGTCCGGGGTGAGCGGGGACACCCCGCCCCAGTCGTCGATGCCCGCCCGGAGGATCAGGTGGTACTCCTCACCGATGAGGTTCGGCGGGGCCTGCACCCGGGCCCTGGCCCCGAGCACCAGGCGGGTGACCGCGATGGTGGCCGCCAGATCCTGCAGTTCAGCGTCGGGGACGCCGCGCATCTTGGTGTCCGGCTTAGCCCGGAAGTTCTGCACGATGACTTCCTGGATGCCGCCGTACTCCCGGGCCACCCGCCGGATGGCGAAGATCGAAGCGGCCCGCTCGGCCAGCGTCTCGCCGATGCCGATCAGGATTCCGGTGGTGAACGGGACGTTGAGCCGCCCGGCGTCCTCCAGCACCCGCAGCCGGACCTTGGGGTCCTTGTCCGGGCTGCCGAAGTGCGGGGCGCCCTTCTCGGTGAACAGCCGGGCCGAGGTCGTCTCCAGCATCATGCCCATGGACGGCGCCACCGGCTTGAGCCGCTGGAAGTCGGCCCAGCTGAGCACGCCCGGATTGAGGTGCGGCAGCAGGCCGGTCTCCTCCAGCACCCGGATGGCCATGGCCCGGACGTAGGACAGCGTGTCGTCATAGCCGCGGGCGTCGAGCCACTGCTGGGCTGCGGTCCAGCGGTCCTCCGGGCGGTCACCCAGCGTGAACAGCGCTTCCTTGCAGCCCAGGGCAGCACCCTGGCGGGCGATCTCCAGCACCTCGTCCGGCTCCAGGTAGGCGCTCTCCACCCGGTGCGGGACGGTGGCGAACGTGCAGTATCCGCACCGGTCCCGGCACAGCCGGGTCAGCGGGATGAAGACCTTCCGCGAGTAGGTGATAACCCCCGGGCGGCCCGCGGCCACCAGGCCGGCGTCGCGGGTCCGGCTCGCGTAGGCCAGCAGCCGGTCCAGGTCGTCCCCGCGAGCCTGCAGCAGGACCTCGGCCTCGCCAGCGTCCAGGGTCTTGCCGTCCCGGGCCCGGGCGAGAGCCCGGCGCATGCCCGGCGGAATCTCAGCGGAAAACGTCACCCATCATCCTTTCGTCCTGATCAAATCCCCAGGCTCGACACTACGCCGCGACTTGGGCTGCTTCAGAAGTGACGGTAGTCACGGACCGGCATGCGGGGGCCGCGGCGGGGCGGGCGGATGCCGCTGAGCTCGATCAGGCGGGTGACGCGGTAGCGGTGACCGGCGTACGGGGCCAGCAGTTCGAGCATGCCGGCGTCGTCGACCCGCCGACCCGCCAGCGCCCAGCCGACCGCCTTGGGCAGGTTGTAGTCGCCGACCGAGACCGCATCCGGGTCGCCGAAGGCACGCTGCATGGTCTCGGCCGCGGTCCACACGCCGATGCCGGGGAGCAGCTGCAGGCGCCGGCTGGCCTCGGCGGCGCTGAGGGTGGCGATCTCCTCCAGGCGGCCGGCCACGCCGCAGGCCCGGCCGATGGTGCGGGCCCGGACCATCTCCACCCCGGCCCGGTGCCACTCCCAGGACGGGATCGCGGCCCACCCCCGGGGCGGCGGGACCACCCGCATGCCGTGCGGGGCCGGTCCCGGGGCCGGGGCGCCGAATCTGGTCAGCAGGATGCGCCAGGCCCGGTGCGCTTCGATGCTGACCACCTTCTGCTCCAGTACCGCGGGGACCAGCGCCTCCATCACCCGCTGGCTGCGGGTGACGCGCAGGCCCGGGTGCCGGGCGGCCAGCTGCCGGAGCAGCGGATGGGCCGGGTCGAAGCCGTCCCGGGTGTCCCCCGCCCCGAGCATCTCCGGCAGCGTGCCCAGCAGCCAGGCCGCGCCCGGGCCCCAGGCGGCGGCCGCGATGTCCAGGCCCCGTTCGGGCAGCACCCGCAGGGTGGCCGGCCCCTCGGGCGTCAGCGAGGTACGCCAGACCGCGCCGGCCGGGTCGACCCGGTAGGTGGGGTCGCCGCCGCCGCGGCCGTGCGCGGACAGGGTCAGCCGCACGCTGACGGGGAACGGGGCCCGCCAGTCGCGGGTCAGCGGGGGCAGGCGGGGGCCGAGGCGCGGGCGGGGCCCGTGGGAGGTGAGCCGTCGGGCCGGCTGGGGAGCCGGGAACGCGGGCAGCGCCGGAACCGCCATGTCAGGCGTCGGAGGAGAAGCGGATGGACGTGGGTTCGAGCCGCACGTCCGGCCACACCCGCAGACCGCGGGCCAGTTCGTTGCCGGCGCCGATCACGGCCCGGTCGCCGATGACGGCGCCCTCCACGACCGCGCCCGCCTCGATGCGCGACCCGGTGCCGAGGATGCTGTCCCGGACCACGGCCCCCGCGCCCACCTGCACGCCGTCGAAGAGCACGCTGGCCGTCACCGTGGCGCCGGGCCCGATCCGGGATCCGGCCCCGACCGCCGTGCCGCCGTCGACGGTGGCGCCGTCCGCCACGGACGCTCCGGCCAGCAGCAGCGCAGGGCCGCCCGGGCCGGGCAGCGCGGGGGAGGCCAGCGTGCCCCGGACCAGGTCGCAGGAACCCTGCACGAACGCGGCGGGCGTGCCCACGTCCAGCCAGTAGGACGTATCGATGTAGCCCAGCACGGTCTGGCCGGCCTCGATCAGGCCGGGGAACGTCTCCCGCTCCACCGACACCGGGCGGCCGGCCGGGATCGTGTCGATGATCCGGCGGGTGAACACGTAGCAGCCGGCGTTGATGCGGTTGGTCACCGGGTTGGGCGTCTTCTCCAGGAACGCGGTGACCCGCCCGGACGCGTCGGTCGGCACGCAGCCGAACGGGGCCGGGTCCGGCACCTCGACCAGGTGCAGCGTGACCGCGGCGTCGGCCTTGCGGTGCAGGTCCAGCTGAGCGCCGAGGTCGTGACCCGACAGCACATCGCCGTTGAGCACCACCACCGGGTCGCCGGCGCCCGCGTGCAGCAGGCCGGACGCGTTGCGGATGCCGCCGCCGGTGCCCAGCGCGATCTCCTCGTGCACGTAGTCGATGGACAGCCCGAACCCGGCGCCGTCCCCGAAGCACTCGCGGAACATCTCCGCCTGGTAGCAGGTGGCCAGCACCACGTGGGTCACCCCAGCCGCGGCGGCCCGGGCGAACTGGTGGCACAGGAACGGCACCCCCGCCGTGGGCAGCAGCGGCTTCGGCGCCGACAGGGTGAGCGGCCGGAGCCGGGTGCCCTGTCCCCCGACCAGCAGGATCGCTTCGAGTGATTCACGCGGCATCGGTGGGTCGCCTCACGGTGGTCATGGTCCGTTGCCAGGCCCGGGGCCCGGCGTTACACGGCGCTCTGCTGGTCGGCGCTGGTCTCCGCGGCCCGCCGGTAACAAGCCAGGTGGGCCTGCGCCGAGGCGGCCCAGGTGAACTCCTGGCTCCGGGCGTGCCCGGCCAGGGCGAGCGCCTCACGGCCCGCCGGGTCCTCCAGCATGCCGCGCAGGGCGGCCTCGATGCTGCTGGCGTCGGGGGCGGTGTAGGCGACCGCGTCCCCGCCGACCTCGGGCAGCGAGGTGCAGTGGGTGGTGAGCACCGGGGCCCCGCAGGCCATGGCCTCCAGCACGGGCAGGCCGAATCCCTCCCCCCGGCTCGGGTAGGCGTAGACCAGGGCGCCCCCGAGGAACCCGGGCAGCAGCGAGAACGGCAGGTACCCGGGCCGGACCAGGCGCAGGTGCGGGGGGACCGCGGCCACCGCCGCGTCCACCTCGTCACTCCAGCCGCCGCCGCCCGCCAGCACCAGCGCGGGCGCCTCGTCCAGGTCGGCGACGGCCCCGGCCCAGCCCTTGATCAGCGCGGCCACGTTCTTGCGCGGGTCGAGCGCGCCCAGGAAGGCGATGTACGGCTTGCCGTGCAGCCCGAGCCGCTCGGACACCTGGCTGACCTGCTCGGGGTCGGGCCGGTGGAACAGCGTGTGGTCGACGCCGTGGTAGGCCACATCGATCCGGGTCGGGTCGGCGCCGAGCACCCGGACCAGTTCGTCGCGGGTGGCCTTCGACGGGACGATGAGCCGGGCGGCCCGGCGGACCGCGGTGCGGATGGCCGACTTGTAGAACACCGACGCGACCGGGCTGTGCAACTCCGGCTCGGTGAAGAAGGTGAGGTCGTGGATGGTGACCACGGCCGGGCGGCCCGGGCGCAGCGGCATGGAGTAGTGCGGGGAGTGGATGACGTCCGCGCCGACCTGCTGGGCGAGAACCGGCAGGCCCGACTGCTCCCAGGCCAGCCGCGCGGCCCGGTGCATGATCGTGGGCGGGGCGGTGACGACTTCGGCGTCGGTGATGAGCCGGCGGTAGCGCTCCTCGTCGGAACGCTGGCAGGCGATGGCCAGATCGGTCCCGGCCACGCCGAGCGCGGTCAGCAGCCCGTCAACGTAACGGCCGAGCGCGCCACGGTCAGCCGGTACCTCTGTCGCGTCAACAAGCACACGAGGCGCCACGGCCGTATCCGCTCCTTTCCACCCCGCTACGGGCCTTACGCGCCGTGTTCACAGTTCGGGAGGTCAGCAACGCTGCGGATATCCCGTCAGCACGGAAGCCTACGCCCTCCATGACACCCCCGCTCATGTCGCGGCCACCTGCGCCGCGCCCGCGGGCGCGGCGCTGGGCCCGGGGGTTTCCGGGCGCCGCCGGGCCCGGATGAGCACGATCGCGCCCTGGTCCTGCCGGGTGACCCGGTCGGCCGCGGCGACCAGCGGCGCGAGCGGCGCCGCCGCGTTGAAACCCACTTTGCCGCCGTAGGCCGACAGGGTGAGGTACAGCCGCTCCGACCAGCCCGCCTGGAACTGATAGGCGTACTCGGCCACGTCCAGGCCGCGGTCGGCCAGCAGCTCGGTGAGCTGGCGGTGGGTGTAGGTCCGCTGGACGTGGTACCGCCGGGCGTGGGCCTGGAACAGGCCCGGCCACTGCGCCTTACGGCTCAGCGTGTCGGCCGACATGACCAGTTCGCCGCCCGGTGCCAGCACGCGGGCCATCTCGCTGAGCGCCCGCGGGCCGTCGTCGAAATGCTCGATCGAGCAGATCGACATCACCCGGTCGAAGGTTCCATCAGGAAAGGGCAGCCGGAGGGCGTCGCCCAGGACCAGCGACGGCGCGCTGGCCAGCTGAGCGCCCCGCCGGAGCTTCGGCCAGGCGAGGTCGATGGCCACCGCGTCCGCACCGCGGCGCCGGGCCTGCCCGGCCCAGTAGCCGTCGCCGCCGGCGACATCGAGGACCCGCAGGCCGTGCAGGTCAGGCCCGAGCCAGCGCAGCAGCGTGCCCGCTTCCCGCCTGCGGCACACGTGCACCTGGTGTCCGGCGAACGCGACGGCGTCCGTGACGTTCATGAGGGCCAGACTATGGCCTGAACCACGCGGCGGCGGCCAGCCCGGGCCAACCCGCCCCGGCGTGGCCGAGCCCGGTCAGCGCGGCCCGGGCGGTCCGGCCCGAGGCCACCCGGCCGTCGTAGCTGACCAGCACCGTGCCCAGCACCGGAGTGCGCCCGGCCCGGGCCACGTACACGGGCTCGGCGTACAGGAAGCTGTTGCCCACCGGCAGCGTGACCAGCGGCCCGGGAATCACCGCCGTCCCGGCGCGGCGCAGCCGGGCCAGCGCGGCGATCGCCCCCGGGCTGGACCGGAACACCGCCTCGACCTGGCGGGGGCCGGCCAGCGCGGCGGCCCGGGGCACCGTCAGCAGCCGCAGCGTGCCGTAGCCGGGGCGGGAGGGGTCGCTGGCCACGGTCAGGTAGGCGGCCAGCGAGGTCCCGTCCGCACGGGAGTACGTGGCGGTGCGGGAGAACTCCGCCACCCGGTTCCCCGGCAGGACCAGGGTCAGCGACACCGGCGGGCCGCCGACCACCGTCCAGGCGTGCTGCTGGTGGTAGAACGCGGCCGCGGTCCCGGCGTGGTAGCTTGCCAGCACCTGGCGCTGCAGGTCGAACAGGTCCACCGGGTACCGCAGGTGCGCGCGGAGCACGCGCGGCATGTCCCGCAGCGGCCTGATCAGCCCCGGCACCGCCCTCATCCAGGTCGCCAGGATGGGGTCGGCCGTGTCCCACTGGTACAGCGTGACCCGGCCCGAGCGCGCCTGGACCACGGCCTTGACCGAGTCGCGGATGTAGTCGACCTGACCGTGCCCCGGTCCCACCGGGGCCGCGCTGCCGGCCGCGGCCGCGGTGGCGTCGTAGTGCGCGGAGTAGGGGTACCGGCTGGTCGTGGTGTAGCCGTCCACCACCCAGTCGAGCTCGCCGCCGACCACGACCGGGTACACGTTGCCGTCCAGGGTCAGGAACGGGGCCAGCTTGGCCACCCGGGCCAGCGGGGTGCCGAGATAGCTGAGCCGGCCCGGCCAGACACGGGCCCGGACCCGCAGCCGGGCCGGCACCGGCGGGACCACGGTTTGCGGGGTGCCGCTCTGCAGCGAGGTCAGCACCGGTTCCAGCGGGGCGGCCCGGAAGTGATCCGGCGAACTCGGGTAGGTGCTGATCCGCACGCTGGCCAGGCCGAACGCGCGGCTGGTGCCGGCCAGCTGCCGGTTCAGGTAGGTGGTCTCCCGGGCCAGCTCGTGCGGGGTGACCGAGAATTGTTCCACGGCGGCCGGGTACACCCCGCCGATCGCGATGGCGGACAGCACCAGCAGGCCGGACCCCACCACGGGCACCAGCGGGTCGTGGCGGGCCGCCGTGGCGAAGAACAGCGCCGCGCACAGTACCGCGATCGCCGCCAGCACCGTCTTGGCCGGCAGTACGGCGTTGACGTCGGTGTAGGAGGCGCCGCCGCTGATCACGTCGCGGGAGGAGAACTCGGTCCCGTACCGGTCCAGCCAGTAGGCGCCCGCTTTCAGCACCATGAAGAAACCGGCCAGCGTGAACAGCTGGGCCCGGGCGGCGGTCGTGACCCGCGTGCCGCCGGGGCGCAAGCGCAGGCCGCCGTAGAGCACGTGCACGGCGGCCGCGGCGGCCAGGGCCAGCAGCACCGCGGCGAACAGGAAGCCGAGGATGAGGCGCAGGAACGGATAGACGAACACAAAGAACGAGATGTCCAGGTGAAACTGAGGATCACGCAGGCCGAACGACGTCCGGTTCGCGAACTGCACCCAGGTCGCCCAGGAGGCCGCCCCGGCCAGCCCGGCCATGATCCCGACCGCGGTCAGCACGGCACCCAGCAGCCAGCCCCAGCGCTGGTCCACGGCCAGCCGGGCCCGTTCCAGCGCGGACGCGGTCCCGGGCTCAGGCGGCGCCCCGGGTCCGGGCGCGGTCGCGGTGCCGGGCTCCGGCGGCGGGCGCAGCCGCCGGGCCAGACCTGCGCTGAACCCGGTGACCAGGGCCATGAAGCCGCCCGCGACGCCGAACATGGCCCACCGGACCCCGTAGATGACCGAGAACACTCCGGCGAAGCCGAGCTTGCTGAACCAGAGGTAGTCGGCGGCGGTCCAGGCCATCGCGGCCGCGGCGACCAGCATCACGGCGAGCACGCCAAAGGTGAACCGGAGCGACCGGACGACCAGCGGCGGCACGACCCGGCCTCGCGGACCCGCCGGGACCGGCGGAGGGATGGCCACGCCGGACCAACTTACTCCTGGCCGGATAAGTTCCCCGGCCGATCGGGCCAGCCGGTCAGCAGGACGGGACGGGTTTGCCCGCCTTGAGGTTCTGCAGGGCAGAGATCGCCCCGGACAGGGTGCTGACCCTGACCACCCGCAGCCCGGCCGGGACCGCCCCGGTGGTGTCGGAGCAATTACCCGCCGGGGCCAGGAACACGGTGGCGCCGGCGTCCCGGGCGCCGATCATCTTCTGCTGGATGCCGCCGATGGGCGACACCGCCCCGTTCGCGGAGATCTCGCCGGTACCGGCGATGAACTTGCCGCCGGTGAGGTTCATCGAGCTGATCTTGTCGATGATCCCGAGCGCGAACATCATGCCCGCGCTGGGGCCGCCGATCTGCCCGATCTGGATCGTGACGTTAAACGGGAACTGATCCTGATCCTGGACCGCGACGCCGAGCACGGGCCGGCCGCTCACCTTCCTGGCCGTCAGCCGGACCGGCCGGGATGAGCCGTTCCGGCTCACGGTGAGGGTGATCGGCCCGGCCGCGTGCGCCCTGACCAGCGTGGTCAGCTGGCTGGCCCCGGTGACCGGCTGCCCGTCGACCGCAGTGATCAGGTCGCCCGCCCGGAGCTTGCCGTAGGCGGGCAGGCCCTGCTGGACGCTGACCACGCCGGCCGCGGTCCGGTAGGCGATGCCCAGCTGGTGCAGCGCGGCCGCGGTGGCGGACTGCTGCGACCCGGTCATCTCCACCTGGTCCTGCTGGGCCACCTGCTGCTGGGACTGGCCGGGCGCGAAGATCTCACTCTGCGGGACGACCGCCTCGCCCGGGTTCAGCCAGGCGCGCAGCGCGGTGAACACGTTGAACTGGTGTCCCGGGCCGCCCTCGTAACTGATCGAGACCATGTTGAGGTGGCCGCTGACCGGGTGCACGGGGTGCCCGCTGATCGTGATGAGCGGCTTCCCGGACTGGTCCGTGCCCAGCGTGTTGAGCGTAGGCCCGGGGCTCAGGATGACGTACGGGACGGGCAGCCGTTCCGCGACCAGAATGCTGAGCACCACCGCGACAGCGCAGATGTACAGCGTCAGCGTCCGGCGAGGCATGACCGGAAGACTACGCGCAACCGACCCATTCGCTGGAACCGTCCCCGAACTGCTGATGCTTCCAGATGGGTACCACGGCCTTCAGCTCGTCGATCAGCATCCGGCAGGCCTCGAAGGCCTCGCCGCGGTGGGCGCAGGACACGGCCACCACCACGGCCAGGTCGCCGATGGCCAGGTCGCCGACCCGGTGCACCGCGGCCACGCCGAGCACGGGAAACTTCTCCGTGATCTCCTCTGCCACCCGGCGCAGCTCCGTCTCGGCGGACGGGTGCGCCTGATAGCTCAGCCCGGTGACCGCCGCACCGTGGTCATGATCCCGGACGGCCCCGGCGAATACCGCGATCCCGCCCGCCCCGTCGGTCGCGACGGCCTGGTAGACCTCATCCACCGACAGCGGGGTGTCACGGATGGCGATCAGGGCGACAGTGCTCATCGGCTGATTCTACCGGGGACCGCGACGGGGACCCGGTCAGGCGCCGCCCTTGCGGCGGCGCCGGGCGGCCCGCACGATGGCCGCGGCGCCGACCACCGCGCCCGCGCCGGCCGCGGCGCCCGCCGCCGTGATCGTGGCCTCCTTGCCCGTGATGCGCCGGCCCGCCACCGCGTGCCGGCCACCCCGGCTCTCCAGCAGCGCCGCCAGCACTTCGGTGTTGCCGTACTCCGGATGCCAGCCCGCCTGGCGCAGGGTGGCGCAGTCCACCACCCAGGGATAGACCACGTAGCGCAGGTCGGCGGCGGGGGCCGGAGTGACCCCGACCCGGTGCAGCCGCTGGGCGGTACCGAAGGTCAGGCTGGCGGGCAGCTCGATCCCGCGCAGCTCGCTGAGCTCGTAGACCTGCTCCTGGTCGAGCCAGCCGTCGCAGCCCACCGCGAACTCACCGGTCACCTCGCCTGCCACCGCCAGCTCGAGAGCGGAGATGAGATCGTCGAGGTGGCAGAACTGCCAGCGCGGCTCGCAGCCTTTCACGGTCAGCAACCGGGGTGCCTCGAAGTGCCGGGTCACGATGGTGTCGATGTCGTCGCCGACCAGGGCCGCGGGCCGGACCACGGTCAGCTCCAGGCCCGGATGGGCCCGTGGCGAGCGGCCGGCCAGCTGCTCGATCTCCAGCAGGTCACCCGCGACGCTGCTGTCGATGTCGGCCGCCAGCGGGGTCCCCTCCGGCAGCGGCACCGGATTGTCGGCCTTGGCGCCGTAGACCATCGTGCTGGTCACCAGGACAACCCGGCCCACCCGGCCGGCCGCGGCCGCGGTGAGCACGGTCTGGGCGCCGCGCACGTTGAACGCCCGCCGGGCGCGGTGCTCGGAGTCCGGAGCGAGGTCCAGGTCGGTGTGCACCACCACGTCCACCCCGGCCAGCCGGCCGGCCAGCGCCGGATCGCGCACGTCCGCCACCCGCCAGGTCACACCGCGCACGTCGCCCCGGTGGTTGTCAATGGCGATCACCTTGCGGACGTGTGCGGACTCGGCCAGCCGGGCGGTCAGCGCCCGGCCCACCCCGCGGGCCGCGCCGGTCACCGCGACCACCGGGTACCTGCCCTCAGCGATCTCGCCGCCCGCATGGTCCGGCCGGGGGTCGTGGCGCTCAGCCTCGTCCAGCTGGGCGGCCACGCGGTCCGGGACAGCCGGCCCGGGCGCTTGCGCCGGGGCGCTGGACTCGTCCCGGGCCGGGCGCGCGGCACTCTGGGCGCCTCCGGCGGCCTGGCCACCGCTGCGCCGTTGGCGAACCTGGCCTGGTGCGTTTCTCAAATTAGGCTGCTCCCGAGATAACGTGACCGTCATGACCCTTCCATCCTGCCCGAGAGGACGGACAAATGGCTGATCGTCCGTTCGGCTTCGGCCCGCCCGACCCGGAGCGGCCGGGTGACCCCGGAGGATCCGG
>DASWVA010000574.1:0-2777 GCA_036401415.1 Streptosporangiaceae bacterium | reverse complement strand
CCGAGCTGGACGCCGCGACCTCGGCGGCCGACTACACGCTGCCCGAACTGGTGGACGCGCCCGGGATACGGTACGAGCTACTGGACGGGGAGGCGGAGATCGCGCCGGGCGTGTTCATCATCCCGACGCCGGGGCACACCGCCGGGCACCAGTCCCTGGTCGTGCGGCGGCCGGACGGCACCGTGGTGGTGGCGGGCCAGACCCATGACACCGCCACCGGGTATTCCGGGGACGCGCTGAGCTGGCGGGCGGGCCGGGACGGGCACGCGCCCGGGGTTCCGGCGCCACCCGCGTGGATGGACCGGATCATGAAGTTCGACCCGGCCCGGGTGGTGTTCGCGCACGACCACGCCGTCTGGGAGCCCTGACCCCGGATGTACGGTGACCCGGTGGACCAAACGGATTGGGAACGCCGGATCGCGGCTGCGTGGGCCTCGTTCGATGAGCTCAGCGAGACCGATTTCCTGGCGCTGATCGAAAAGCTGGCCGCCGAGCTGCCCACCGACAGCGGCGTCGGCTGGTTCGAACGGGCGTCGTCGCTGGACGCGACCGATCACCCGGACATGGCCATCACGCTGTACGAGCAGGCGCTGGAACGGGGGCTGCCGGCCGGCCGCCGCCGTCAGGCCGTGATTCAGCTGGCCAGTTCGCTGCGCCTGGCCGGGCGGGCACCCGAAAGTGCCGCCCTGCTGGCGGCCGAGCTCGACGGCACGTCCGACGACCTGAACGACGCGGTGGTGGCGTTCCTGGCGCTGGCCCTGGCCGACATGGGCCAGGAGCGGGAGGCGGCCGCCGCGGCGCTGGCCGCGCTGGCCCCGCATCTGAGCCAGTACCAGGTCTCGGTGGCCAATTACGCCCGCCAGCTGGCTGAGCCCGGAAAAGCCAGCGGGTCCCCGGGCTGACCCGGGGACCCGCTGGAGGCTGACGTACCGGCCGTACCGGTTAAAGCTCCGGAGACAGCTCGGCCGTGGCCACCACGTTCAGGTGGACGGACAGCTTGTCGAAGTTCGAGGGCGTGATCGTGAGGCACCCGCCGTGGACCCGGGGCACGCCGATGTTCCCTGTGAGGGTGGCGGTGCCGTCCCCGGTCAGCCCGAAGTAGGCACCGGTCCCGCCGCTGACGTACAGGTCCGCGGTGGCGCGGATGTTTCCAGAGCAGGTGGCCTGGTTGATCTTGCCCGTCACGTTCGTGGGCGTCAGGTGCAGGGTCTGGGTGCCCTGGCCCAGGTTCACGTTGACCGTCGAACCGCTTTCCAGGTTCACGCTCACGGTGCCATTGTCGAAGAACCCGCCGGTCACCTGGACATGGATGCTGTCACTGAGGCCGTTGCTGTACCCGGCGATCCGCTCGTACACCGGCGGTGTAGGCGTGCTGGCCAGGGCCGGGGCGGCCACGACACCGGCCAGCGTGCCGAAGGCCACCCCCGGCACCGTTACCGCCAGGGCCAGCTTCTTGAGCGCGCTCTTGTTGGTTCTCATTAACCTTGTTCCTCCCCATAAGCCCGCGTGCCACAAACACCGGGTCATCGTACGGTTGCTGAGTGTAACTGATTTCGGACGGGTCACTATCGGCAGGTGACCAAATTGAGGCCTGGGACCGCCGGGTGGCCTATCTCTATGACGTCCGCCGACCGCTGGTGGCGTCTGCCCGTTCTGACCACCGGTTTGGTAAAATCTTCAGTGCCAGCGGGGCGCTGACGGCGACGGCCGGAGGTCTGATGAGCAGTGGCGGAACGCCCGGCGATGCTCCAGATCCTGGCCTGTCCGCGCGTGAGGCCGAGATCATGGACCTGATCGCCGGCGGACACACGAACGGGGAGATCGCCGCCCGGCTGTTCCTGGCCGAGAAGACGGTGAAGAACCACGTGAACCGGATCTACTCCAAACTCGGGGTGGCGTCCCGTCCCGCGGCCATTTCACGGTGGCCTGGGCACGTGGAGCGGGTCGGCCGCTAGCCGACCAGGGCGGCCAGGCGCTCAGCCGGGCGCTGGCGTGGCGGTGTCCGGTGAATGAGCTGAACCGGACAGCTATGCCCCAGCCCGCGTTCAGGTTTCCTTCAGCCTGGCGGATGACACTATGGAGCATGGAGATGCTGACCGCCGATGAACGGCCGTCCACGGAGACCCGGTTGCTGGTCGTGGAGGACGAGCCGAACATCCTCGAGCTGCTGTCCGCGAGCTTGCGGTACGCCGGCTTCGACGTGGTCACCGCGGCCGCGGGCACCGAGGCCGTGCAGGCCGCCCAGCGGCACCGTCCCGACCTCATCGTGCTCGACGTCATGCTGCCGGACATGGACGGCTTCGACGTCGTGCGCCGGCTGCGCAGCGGCGGCGCCCGGGTCCCGGTGGTCTTCCTGACCGCGCGCGACGCCACCGAGGACAAGATCCGCGGCCTGACGCTCGGGGGCGACGACTACGTCACCAAACCGTTCAGCCTGGAAGAGGTCATCGCGCGGATCCGCGCCGTACTGCGGCGCACCAGCGGGGAGGGCGGCGAGCCCACCCCCCGGCTGACCTTCGCCGACCTGGAACTGGACGAGGAGAGCCACGAGGTGTGGCGGGCCGGCCAGCAAGTCCAGCTCTCCCCGACCGAGTTCAAGCTGCTCCGCTACTTCATGAGCAACGCCAACCGGGTGCTGTCCAAGATGCAGATTCTGGACCACGTATGGGACTACGACTTCCGCGGCGACACCGGCATCGTGGAGTCGTACGTGTCCGTGCTGCGGCGCAAGATCGACACGGTTGAGCCGAGGCTGATCCACACGCTGCGCGGGGTCG
>DASWVA010000573.1:0-3230 GCA_036401415.1 Streptosporangiaceae bacterium | reverse complement strand
TCGTCGCTGGCCGCATTCCAGGTCACGTAGATGTCCCCGAGCGGGGCAACCTGCTCCAGCGCGATCCGGTCTTCCCGGTACAGCTCGAGCAGGGCCAGGAAGCTGGCCACGATCTCATAGGTGGCCTCGCAGTCAGCGGTCAGCCGGCGGAAGCTGGCCCGGCCGAGCTTACGCAACCGCCCGGCCAGCCGCCGGGCCTGCTCCCGGACACTCACGAACGGGGCGTGGATGTGCTCGGTGGACACCGTGGGCGGGCGTCGCGGGGTGAGCGCGCGCGCCGCGATCCGGGCAAATTCCACCGGCCCCAGTCCCAGCAGCACCTCCGGGAACAGCTGGGCGAACCGCGGCTCCATCGGCACCCGGCGCGGGAACCGCCGGGCCGCCATCGCCATCCGGCCGGCGAACACCGTGGCCACCTCCTTGTACGCGCGGTACTGGAGCAACCGTGCGAACAGCAGGTCCCGGGCCTCGAGCAGAGCCAGGTCCTCCTCGTCCTCCACCTCGCCGGACGGCAGCAGCCGGGCGGCCTTGAGGTCGAGCAAGGTCGCCGCCACGACCAGGAAATAACTGACCTGGTCGAGGTCCCACCCGCCGGATCGCTCCCGGATGTAGGCGATGAACTCGTCGGTGACCTGCGACAGCGCGACCTCGGTGATATCCAGCTTGTGCTTGGAGATCAGCCCCAGCAGCAGATCGAACGGGCCCTCGAACACGTCGAGGTGCACATGAAAGCCGGGTGATCCGCGGGTCTCACCGTCGCCGGGCCCGAACTCGGAACTGGCGGGGGTGGCGGGCGGCGCGCCGGCCCCGCAGTCCTTGGCCACCGCGCTGGCTGGGCTGTCAGCCGTGGTGGCCACCGCCACCCAGGATTTCGCGGCGGGCGTGGCCGTCACTGGGGGCGCCGCCGGGCATCGCCCTCTGGACCGCCTCGATGAGGGTCCCCACGTCTACTTTCCTCCTGCCGGACTGCCGGGCACGTGCTCCCCTGGACCCACGCTATCCGGCACGGCCGGTGTGCGGTCCACGCCGGTTTCCCCCACCTCGGGCAAGCTGGGCTGGTCCGCGATGCGCTGGGCCAGGACGCTGGCCTCACCGCAGGCGTCAAGATCAGCCAGCAGTACCGCGATGGCCTCCCGGACCAGCCGGCCCCGGTCGGTGGTGATCCCGTAGCGGCGCAGAGCCAGCCGGGCGTGTTCCAGCTCGAAAAGCTCGTCGGCGGACAGGTACACAGTGATCTTGTGCGTATGCTGCTCCCGGCCACTAGCCGGACGATGGGCCGCGACGTCCGGGCCGGGCGTCGCGGAACGAAGCAGCTCCGCGATACCCGGAAGGCTTACCCTTCGCGACCGTCCTCTGCTTGGCGCCACCGCTCCAGTACCTCCTTGGCGAGTTCACGGTAGGAACTCGCCCCCATCGACCCAGAGTCGAACCTGGTGATGGGCTCTCCGGCCACGGTAGCGTCTGGGAACCGAACGGTGCGGTTGATCACGGTGTGAAAGACCTTGTCGCCGAAGCCACTGACGATGTTGGACAGCACCTCCCGGGTGTGGAGAGTGCGCGAATCGTACATGGTGGCCAGAAGCCCGTCGATCTCCAGCTTCGGGTTGAGCCGGCGTGAAACCTTGTCGATCGTCTCCATCAGCAGGGCGACACCACGCATGGCGAAGTACTCACACTCCAGCGGGATCAGCACGCCGGCCGCGCACGCCAGCGCGTTGAGGGTCAGCAGCCCCAGGGACGGCTGGCAGTCGATCATGATCACGTCGTACTCGGGGACCACTTCCTCGAGCGCGCCGCCAAGCACGTACTCGCGGCCCACCTCGTGCACCAGCTGAACCTCAGCGCCGGAGAGGTCGATGTTGCTGGGCATCAGGTCCATGCCCTGGACCGCGGTCTTGATCAGCACGTCGTGCGCGGTCGTACCCCGCTCCATGAGCAGGTTGTACACCGTGGCCTCGATGTCGTGCGGCTGGATGCCCAGGCCCACGGACAGCGCACCCTGCGGGTCGAAGTCCACCAGCAGAACCCGGCGCCCCTGTTCGGCCAGGGCAGCGCCCAGGTTGATCGTGGTGGTGGTCTTGCCGACGCCGCCTTTCTGGTTACAGACAGCGACGATTCGCGCGGGACCGTGATGATCAAGCGGCTGGGGGTCCGGGAAGGCCGACACTGGTCGTCCCGTAGGCCCTAGCTCTGCGGCTGCTGCCGGTAGCGTTCGCGTTGCCACGAGCTGCTGAACCTCCCGGTGGACGTTTTCTTCTCCACTGAGTCCCGGACTCTAAGGCTTCCGGTTGGCGAGGTTCAAGCTGACGCGCCGTGAAGCACCGGAAATGAGCCGAAAGACCCGGCCGGCGGGCCGGCCCTCAGCCCAGCGCCCGTGGGTGGGCCGCGGCGTACACCTCGCGCAGCTTCTCGATCGTGACCAGCGTGTACACCTGGGTGGTGGTCACCGACGCATGCCCCAGCAGTTCCTGCACGACCCGGATGTCGGCGCCGCCGTCGAGCAGGTGGGTGGCGAACGAGTGCCGGAGCGTGTGCGGGGAAACCCCGGGCACCCCGGCGCGCTGAGCCGCGGTCTTGAGCACTCCCCACGCGCCCTGCCGGGTGAGCCGGCCGCCCCGGGCGTTGAGGAACAGCGCGGGGACCGCGGACCGGATGGCGGCGGCGGCCAGGGCGGGGCGCCCCCGGACCAGATAGGCGTCCAGGGCCGCGGCTGCGTACCGGCCCAGCGGCACCATCCGCTGCTTGCCGCCCTTGCCGTCCAGCAGCACCACGGGCTCGCCGTCCAGTTCGAGGTCGTCCACGTCCAGGCCGGTGGCCTCGGAGATGCGCGCCCCGGTGGCGTACAGGAATTCCAGCAGCGCCCGGTCCCGCAGCGACCGTGGGTCACCGGAGGCGGCTGGGGCCGGGGAGGCTGGGGCGGGGACGGCAGGGGCGGCTGGGGCGGCGGACGAGGCCGGGGAGGCAGCCGGGCCGGCCGCGTCCAGCCGGCGCTCGACCTCGGTCACCGAGATCGCTTTGGGCAGGCGCCGGGGCGGCGACGGCGGCGGCACCGGGCGGGCTGGGTCCGCCGCGGTCAGGCCCTGGGCGCAGGCGTAGGCGTGCAGCCCGCGGACGGCGGCCATGGCCCGGCCGGTGGAACTGGCCGCCAGCGGCGCGTGCCCGGCGTCGCCTTCCCGTAGCCGGGCCACGTAGGACGCCACATCAGCACTGGTGACCTGAGCCAGGCGGAC
>DASWVA010000572.1:0-2401 GCA_036401415.1 Streptosporangiaceae bacterium | reverse complement strand
GACGTGTCGTTCAACTACGCCAAGGCCCGGCAGATCCCGTCTTTCTCCCCCGACCCGTCGATCAAGCCGGGCGAATTCCGTATGCAGCAGGTCGACGTGCAGCGGTCGCAGGAGTTCCGCAAGTGCATTGAGTGCTTCCTGTGCCAGAACACCTGCCACGTGGTCCGGGACCACGTCGAGAACGAGGCCCCGTTCGCCGGGCCCCGCTTCCTGATGCGGGTCGCGGAGCTGGAGATGCACCCGGCCGACGAAGCTGACCGGCGCTCGATCGCCCAGGACGACTTCGGCCTGGGCTACTGCAACATCACCAAGTGCTGCAGCGAGGTCTGCCCCGAGCACATCAAGATCACCGACAACGCGCTGATCCCCATGAAGGAGCGCGTGGTGGGCCGCAAGTACGACCCGCTGGTCTGGCTCGGCTCCAAGATCGGCCGCCGCCCGGCGCCGAAGGACACGCCTAAGGTGCCGAACACGGCCATGAAGTAAGCCGCTCGTCCGGTCCAGGGGGCGGTCCCCGGGTAGGGTGATCGTGCCCTCGCCTCGCGGCCTCGGTGGGATGAGACGCGGCAGAAGCGGCGGGACACACCAATCCGGACCGCATCATCGGGGCTGGCCTGTGCCGGCCCGGCGCCGCGGGGAGCGAAAGGCGGGTCATGGTCGTCCACCACCTGACCTATACCGAGGCACTGGTTGTCGGCTTGTTCCAGGGCGTCACCGAGCTGTTCCCGGTGTCCAGCCTGGGCCACAGCGTGCTCATCCCGGCCCTGGTCGGCGGCAGCTGGGCGCGGGACCTGAGCGTCACCGCGAAGAACTCGCCGTACCTGGCGTTCATCGTCGGCATGCACGTGGCCACCGCGATCGCGATGATCATCTATTTCTGGCGGGACTGGGTCCGCATCATCGGCGGGTTCGCGACCTCGATCCGGGACCGCCGGATCCGGACCGTGGACCAGCGGCTGGCCTGGATGATCATCGCGGGCACGATCCCGATCGGGATCGTCGGCGCGCTGCTGCAGCACGCGGTGCAGAAGACGCTGGCCAAACCGGTGGTCACCGCGGTGTTCCTGGCCATCAACGGGGTGATCCTGTTCGGCGGGGAGCGGCTGCGCAAGCGGCAGGCGGCCGGGGAACTGGCGGACGGCGCCGCCGGGTACGCCGACTACGAGGACTACGCGGATGAGGACCCGGCCCTGGCCGGCCGGGGCGCGGGGGCGGGGGCGGGGGCGGGGGCGGGGGCGGGCCGCGAGGCGTACCGCGATCCGCACTGGGACGACACCCGCGTCGACATCCCGCGCTGGACCCCCGCTGCCGACGAGACCCGGATCGACGGCCCGGCCTTCGCCGAGGACTGGGACCGCGGGGAGCAGGGCCGCGGCCAGGACGGCTGGTACCGCGAGGACGGCCACGCCGGCGGATCGCAGCCCCCGGCGCCCGCGCGCGGGCCGCGGGCGGCCCGGGAGCAGGAAGCCGGTGAGGGCGTCGAGGCCGACCAGCGGCTGGTCCGGCTGGGCTACGGACGGGCGGTCTTCCTGGGCGGCCTGCAGATCCTGGCCCTGCTCCCGGGCATCAGCCGGGACGGCATCGTCATGATCGGCGGCATGTTCCGCGGCCTGCCCCGCTCGGACGCGGCCCGGTTCTCCTTCCTGCTGTCGGCTCCGGTCATCTTCGCGGCCGGCGCGCTCAAGCTGCCCGACCTGATGGGATCCGACGGCGCCGGCATCCGCGGCCAGGTCCTGGCGGGCAGCATCGTGTCCGGCCTCGGCGCGTTCCTGGCCCTGCGCTTCCTGGTCCGCTACCTGCAGGACCACTCGCGCACGCTGACCCCGTTCGCCGTCTACTGCCTGGTCGTAGGGATCGGGAGCGCCATCTACCTGGCCTGATCGGCCGGCCCGGCCCGGGTCCGGTGCACCGGGCCGGCGGGTGTGCCAGGCTGGCGCATGTGCCATACCAGCGGGACGTGCAGGCCTTCAGCGACAGGGCGGCCGGCTACGAAGCCGGGCGGCTGGGTCAGCTGCACCGGGACTTCGCCGACCGGGCGGTCCGGATCGCCCTGGCCGTGGCGCCGGGCGCGCAGCGGGTGCTCGACGTGGGGTCCGGGACCGGGTACGCGCTGCGCCAGCTGGCCGCAGCGCTGCCGGGAGCCCACGAGCTGACCGGGGTGGACGCCGCGCCGGAGATGGTCCGCGTGGCCAGCCAGGCCAGCCGGGACGCGCGGGTGCGGTTCATCGAGGGGACGGCCGAGCGGCTGCCGCGGCCGGACGCGTCGGCGGACCTGGTGATCAGCACGACGTCGTTCGACCATTGGGCGGACCAGGGGGCCGGGCTGGCTGAGTGCGCCCGGGTGCTGGTGCCCGGCGGCCACCTGGTGCTCAGCGACCTGTTCTCGGTCTGGCTGTGGCCG
>DASWVA010000571.1:0-1655 GCA_036401415.1 Streptosporangiaceae bacterium | reverse complement strand
ATCAGGGTCAGGGCAACCAGTACTGACGCTTTCGGCCGGGTCCCGCACCACGGGTGATCCGGTCTGCGTGCTGCGAGGGGTCCCGCGAACGCGGGGCCCCTCTTTCGTTCCCGGATGCATGATGTCCCGCCCGGCGGGCTGCCGGGCCCTTAGGGTGCACAATGGTCGGCGTCATGACCGCCGAGAACGATCATCCAGCCCCAGCCCCAGCCCCCCCAGACCCAGCCCCAGCTCAGGCCATGGACGGGCTTCCCGCCCGGCCACCCCTTGACCCCGTCGCCCTGCGCTCCCGTCTCATCCGGCCCGGCAGCATCTGGCGCGACATTATGGTCGTCGAAACGACCGGCTCCACCCACGCCGACCTGGTGGCCCGGGCGCCCGGGGGCGCACCTGAGGGCACCGTCGTGGCCGCCGAGGAGCAGCATCAGGGCCGGGGCCGGATGGGCCGCCGCTGGGTCAGCCCGCCCCGGGCCTCGCTCATGGTCTCGGTCCTGCTCCGCCCGGCCGCGGTTCCCCCGGCCCGGCGCGGCTGGCTGCCCCTGCTGGCCGGAGTAGCCACCGCCACCGCGATCCGCGAGGTCACGGGCGTGCCCGCCGTCCTCAAATGGCCGAACGATCTGCTGGTGGGCGACCGCAAGCTCGCGGGCATCCTGGCCGAGCAGTCCGGCGACGCGATCGTGGTCGGCATCGGCCTCAACGTGTCCGTCACCCGGACCGAGCTGCCGGACACCGGCCCCGGCGCACTGCCCGCCACGTCCCTGCTCCTGCAGGGTGCCACCAGCCTGGACCGGACCGTCCTGCTCGCCGCCCTGCTCGGGCAGCTCGGCCTCTGGTACCGGGCCTGGGGCCAGGTCAGTCCGCCCGGTGACCCGGACCGGAGCGGCCTGCGCCAGGCCTACCTGGATCTGTCCGCCACGATCGGCCGGGTGGTGCGGGTGGACCGGCCCGCCGGGCACGCGACCGCCGGCCGGGCCACCGGCCTCGACGCCGGCGGCCGGCTGGTCATCGCCGGGCCGGACGGAGACGAGGCGGTCAGCGCGGGTGATGTCCGGCATCTACGCTGATGGCTATGGCTCTCGACGCGTGGCCGGACGGGCCGGGCCCCGGGGCGGATCCGGGGCCGGAACGCAGCGTCCTCATCCTCCACCCGCACTGGAAGGTGCTGGTCGGGCCGGTCTTCCTCGGCGTGGTCGTCATGGCCGCGGCCGCCACGGTGGCCGCGATCCTGCCGGCGGGCCGGGATGCGGGTCCTGAGCGGCTGGCCCTGCTGGCCGTCGCCGTGGTGCTGCTGCTGATCGTGGTCGTCCGGCCGCTGCTGATCTGGAAGACCACCACCTACGAGCTGACCACCGGGCGGCTGCGGGTCCGGGAAGGCATCCTGACCCGGCGGGGCCGGGACATCCCGCTCACCCGGATCAGCGATGTCTCGTTCACCCGCAGCCTGCTTGACCGGCTGGTGGGCGCGGGCCGCCTGGTGGCCGAGTCACCCGGGGAGCATGGTCAGATCGTGCTGTCCGATATCCCGCAGGTGGAGCGGGTCCAGGCCATCCTGTTCGAGCTGGTCGAGGAGGAGCAGCGCGGCGCGGGCCCCGCCACCTCTGAAGATCGCTGGTCAGACGGCCACTAGGGGTGCCCGCGCCCGGTCGTCGCCCGGT
>DASWVA010000570.1:0-2000 GCA_036401415.1 Streptosporangiaceae bacterium | reverse complement strand
CCGGGCCTTCCTCGGCCGCGCGGTCCGGTATCTGGTCGGCCAGCAGGGCGTCCGGCAGTTCGTCGACATCGGCGCCGGGCTGCCGACGGTCGGCAATGTCCACGAGGTGGCCCAGGAAGCGGACCCGGGCACCCGGGTGGTCTACGTGGACAACGACCCGGTGGTGCTGGCCCACGGCCGGCACCTGCTGCACGGCGTGAGCGGTACCGCGATCATCGAGCATGACCTGCGCCGTCCTGAGGACATCCTCGCCGACCCCGACCTGCGCGCGCTGATCGACCTCGATGCGCCGGTGGCGGCGCTGCTGGTCGCGATCCTGCACTTCATCCCGGACTCCGACGACCCCGCCGCCGTGATCAGGAAACTGATGGAGCCGCTCCCGCCCGGAAGCCACCTGGTCATCTCGCACGGCACCGCGGACGCCGTCCCGGGGGTCAACGACGCGGCCGCGATCTACCGCCAGTCCACCTCCTCGGCTCACGTCCGCTCCCGGGATCAGCTCCAGCGCCTGATCAAAGGCCTCGAACTGGTGGAGCCGGGCATTGTGTGGCTGCCGGAGTGGCGCCCTGACCCTGGGAGCGAGCCACCGGCGAATCCGGCCGAAGCCTACTTCTACGCCCTGGTCGCCCGTAAGGGCTGATACGCCCGTAAGATCACCTGGATGCAGAGCTGAACCACTCCGTCGAAGCGGGAGAGCATGCGCTACAGGACGCTTGGATCGTCGGGGCTGCTGGTGTCCGTCGTCGGGCTCGGCTGCAACAACTTCGGCCGCCGCCTCGACGTGAACGGGACGCGGGCCGTGGTCGACGCCGCCCTGGAGGCGGGGATCACACTATTCGACACCGCCGACATCTACGGTGGCCGGGGTGCCTCCGAAAGCCTGATGGGCGAGGTCCTGGGCGCCCGGCGGGACCAGATCGTGCTCGCCACCAAGTGGGGCCATCAGACGGCCGACATGGGTTACGGACCGGTGGCCGGGTCCAAAGGCGGCCGGGGCTACCTCAAGCGGGCCGTGACCGCGTCCCTGCGCCGGCTGCGCACCGATTACATCGACCTCTACCAGCTGCACACCCCGGACCCGCAAACCCCGATCGATGAGACGATCCTGGCCCTGGACGAGCTGATCACCGAGGGCAAGGTCCGGTACATCGGTCACTCCAACTTCGCCGGCTGGCGTCTCGCCGACGCCGAGCACGTAGCCCGCGAGCTGGGGCGTAACCGGTTCATCTCGGCCCAGAACGAATGGTCGCTGCTGGACCGGGCCGCCGAGGCCGACGTGGTGCCGGCGGCCCGGCATTTCGGGCTGGGCGTGCTGCCGTTCTACCCGCTGGCCAACGGCCTGCTCACCGGCAAGGTCCGGCGCGGCCAGGACATCCCGGCCGGGAGCCGGCTCGCCGACCGGGCCTCGTACGTCACCGATGAGAAGCTGGACCGGGCTGAGGCGCTGATCGAGTGGGGCGATCGCCAGGGCGCCACCCTGCTGGAGGTGGCCATCGGCGGCCTGGCCGCGCTGCCCGGTTGCGCCTCGGTCATCGCCGGCGCGACCGGCCCGGAGCAGGTCAAGGCCAACGCCGCGGCCGGGGACTGGGTTCCCGCCCCGGAACAGCTGGCCGAACTGGACAAGATCGCCCCTCCCGGCGAAGCCGCCTGAGGCGGCCCGGGAAACGCTCGCGCGCAGGCGCGGTGAAAAATAGCCGGGCCCGGAGGAGGGGTTCCCGGACCCGGGGTCACTGGCAGCTGACGTTGTCGAAGGAGCACTCGGCCGGGGCCGGATCGGGGCCCGAAGCGTAGATCGTGATGGTCGCCGTGCTGCCGGGGCCGATGGACAGGTCGTACGGCGCGGGGGTCATGAACAGGACGTCGTTGTCGTCGGTGAACTCCGCGTTCTGCACGGCCGACACGGTGTCACCGGGCAGCGCCACGACCAGTTTCCAGCCGGTCACCGCGGCCGGGCCCCGGTTGGTCACCGTGATCTGCCCGGTGAAATTACTCCCGCCGGC
>DASWVA010000569.1:0-4118 GCA_036401415.1 Streptosporangiaceae bacterium | reverse complement strand
ACACGGACATGCCGAGGTTCTCGGCCAGCACGGACAGCTGGGCGCCGATGTTCCCGTAACCGACGATGCCGAGCTTGCGGCCGCGCACCTCGTGGCTGCCGGAGGCTGACTTGTCCCACTCGCCCAGGTGCATCTTGGCGTTCTTCTCCGGCAGCCGCCGGGCCAGCGAGATGATCTCGGCCAGTACCAGCTCCACCACGCTGCGGGTGTTGGAGAACGGCGCGTTGAACACCGCGACCCCGCGGCGGGACGCGGCGGCCAGGTCGATCTGGTTCACGCCGATGCAGAATGCGCCCACCGCGGCCAGGCCGGCCGCCTCGGGCGCCGAGAGCACCTCGCCGGTGACGTTGGTCCGGGACCGGATGCCGAGCAGGCTGATGCCGGGCAGCGCCGCGATCAGCTCGTCCTCGCTGAGCGCGCCCGCCCGCGTCTCGACCTGGTAGCCGGCCTTGGTCAGCCGGGTCACCGCGTCGGGGTGGATGTTCTCCAGCAGCAGCGCACGCTTGGGCGCATTCGTCGTGTCCACACGTCTAATCTAACGGCCCCGGGCCACCGGCCTGAGCGGCGCGCGTCGCGCCGGCGGCCGGCCCGGGCGGTACCGGGTCGCCCCGGCGGCGGCCCGGGCGGTATCAGTTATCCGGGCGAGACGCCGGCCACGGGCTGGGGCGCCGCGCTCCCGGTGGGCAGCCCGGCCAGGCGCTGGCGGACCGTCTCGGCGTCGTCGTGCGGGATGGACTCCAGGATGGCCAGCGCCTGTTCCCAGTTCTCGCGGGCCGCGGCCGGGCCCACCGCGTGCAGGAGGGCGTCGCCCAGGCCGGTGTAGGAGCCGGCCTCGTGGTAGCGGTCGCCGATCTCGCGGTAGATCTCCACCGCCTGCTGGTAGCAGTCGGCCGCCTGCTGGTAGTCGTTCATCCGGCTGTGGGTGTAACCCAGGCTGTCCAGGGTGTCGGCTTCACCTCCGCGGTAGCCGATCTCCCGCTGGAACTCCAGCGACCGCTGGCAGTAGATCAGCGCCTTCTCGCACTGCCCGAGGTGCGCGTAGAGCCAGCCCACGCTGTTCTCCAGCCCGGCCAGCGTCGAGGGAGGGCCGGTTTCTTCCACCACCCGCATGGCCTCGCGGGCGTGCACCAGCGACTGGGCGTACCGGCCCTGGTGCTCGAACAGGGCCCCGAAGCCCTGGTGCACCGTGGCCTCGTTGGCACGGTCCCCCAGCCGCCCGAAGATGTCGAGCGCGGTGGACAGGTGCTGCTCGGCCTCAGCGAAGTCCCCGGTGATGACCAGGCCGCGGCCCAGCTCGTAGTGCGCGTGACCCAGGCCGACCGGATCGCCGAGGCGCTCGGCCGCCTTGAGAGCCTGCCGCTGAATGCCGATGCACTCGTGCCAGCGGCCGCGCCGGTAGTAGAACGGGGCCAGCGTCCAGCTGATCTGCCAGGCGAACCGGTTGTCGCCACTGCCGATGGCCTTGTTCAGCAAGCCCACCATGACCGGGTTCTCGGCCTCGAACCAGGCCAGGGCCTGGCCCCGGCCGGAGAACTCCTCCGGCACCGCACCCAGCGCCGGCAGGTCCAGGTCCAGCGCCTTGCGGAGGCTGTTGGACTGCAGCGCGCCCGCGTGCGCGGTGTGCAGGTAATGGTCCCGGCAGCGCCGCTCGGCCGCGCACCGGTCCGCTTCGCTGTCCATCGTCTCGGCCTGGTCGACGGCGTAGGCACGGAGCAGGTCGTGGAACGCGAACCGGCCGGGCAGGTGCTCAGCCACAGCGTGCACCCGGGTCAGCTCGCGCAGCGCGGACCCGGCCTCGGAGCGGCTGACCCCGGCCAGGCTGGCCGCGGCGGCCAGCGACACGTCCGGCCCGGGGTGCAGGCCCAGTAGCCGGAACATCCGGGCCGCGGACGCGCTGAACTGCTCATACGACCACGAAAGGACGGCCCGTACGTCAGTGGCGGCGTCGCCGGCGTCCAGGACCTCCAGCCGGTTCCGGGTGTCCCGCAGCTCGGCCGCCAGTGCGGCCAGCGAGAAACCGGGCCGGGTCGCGGCCCGGCCCGCGGCCACTCCCAGGGCCAGCGGCAGCCGGGCGCACAGCGAGACCAGCTCAGCCGCGGCGGCGGGCTCGGCCGCGATCACGTCCGGGCCGAGGCGGCGGCCCAGCAGTTCGTGCGCCTCCTCCTCGGTCAGCACGTCCAGGCTGAGCGGGGTGGCGCCCTCGGCCACGACCAGGCCGGTGAGCTGGGACCGGCTGGTCACCACGACCAGCGATCCGGGCGAACCGGGCAGCAGCGGGCGCACCTGGTCGGGGTCCCGCGCGTTGTCCAGCACGATCAGCAGGCGTTTGCCGTCCAGCAGGCTGCGGAACAGCGCCGCCCGGCCGTCGGCGTCGACCGGCATCCGCTGCGGCTGCACCGCCAGCGCGTCGAGGAAGTACCGCAGCGCGCTCTCCGGGCTCAGCGCCGATCCGGACGGGTCGAAGCCACGCAGGTTGACGTACAGCTGGCCGTCCGGAAACCGCTTGGCCACCTGGCGGGCGAAGCGGTTGGCGAGCGCGGTCTTGCCCACACCGGCGGTGCCGGTGATCGCGATGATCTGCACGGTGTCGCGGCCGGGACCGTGGTCCGGGCCGGCCGGGTCCTGGCCGGGGCCGGCGCCGGCGCCGATCAGAGCGAGCATGCGCTTCAGCTCGGCATGCCGGCCGGAAAAGCCGGGCGCCTCGATCGGCAGCTGCGCGGGCACCGGATCCGAAGGCGCGGACGTGGTAACCGGCGCCGGAAGGGCCGGAGTGGCGGCGGCCGGAGCCGGGGGGCGGGGGGCCTCCAGGCGGGGGTCCAGGGCCAGGATCTGCTGGTGGATCCGGCTCAGCTCAGGGCCGGGGTCGTTGCCGAGCTCGTCGGAGAGGACCTCCCGGGCGTCGTGGAAGGCCTGCAGCGCCTCGGCCTGGCGGCCACAGCGGTAGAGCGCCACCATCAGCAGCCCGCGCATACTCTCCCGCAGCGGGTGCTCGGCAACCAGGGAAGCCAGCTCGGGCACAGCCTGCTCGTGGCGCCCCAGATCGAGCAGGACCTCGGCGTGCTCTTCGGCCGCGGCCGAGCGCAGCTCGGCCAGCCGGACCCGCTCGGCACCGGCAAACGGTCCCGGGACACCGGCGAACGCGGATCCGTGCCATTCGGCCAGCGCGGTCTGCAGGGAGGTGATGGCCCCGTTCAGGTCACCGGCGACGCGCAGTCGCCGGCCCGCGGACAGGCCACGTTCGAAGACGATCGCGTCCACCTGGCCAGCGTCCAGGCGCAGCACGTAGCCACCGGCCGCCGAAGCCAGCACCTGGCTCGGTCCACGACGGGAACGGCCCGGCTCGAGCACCCGGCGCAGGCCGGCCACGTAGGTGTGTACCCCGCCCTCGGCACTGGCCGGGGCCTGCTGTCCCCACACGGCGTCGACGAGCTCATCGCGGGACACCACCCGGTTGGCCCGCATGGCCAGCATCCCGAGCACGGCTTGCTGCCGCGGCGGCCCAGGCGGAAGTTCCCGGTCGGCGAGCCAGGCCCGGACGGGCCCGAGCACACCGACACGCAGCCGGCTACCGCCGTCCGTGTCTACGTTGAGCATCGCTGTCTCTCCAGGACACGGCCTGCTCGGCCGTGGCACCAGCATATGTGGGACACATCCAGAAAAAATCCATAACACGTAGGGAGCCGGGGCTTTCACTAGAGGAGGCGGGAGACGTGCATGAACGACGGCCCCTACCGTCGGTAAACCTGCACGACGACGGTTCCCGCTGAAACAGACAACTGAACTTACTGCAGGACCAACAGTGACGATCGTGACCGGCGGCAGCTCAGCGCCCGGCCGAAAGGCTCAGCGGCTAGCCCCCGCGTCATTATCTTCGCCGGTGGTTCGACCACGAACGGGTGGATATTCCTGAGGGATCGCGCGGTTCGGCATCGTCTTCGCTCCTCCCCCCCAGAGCGAATGCGCCGCCGAATTTGTGGCCCTCACCAGGATTGTCCACCGCTCTCCGGTGGGGAGTGAACGCCATCCCCCCCAGCGTTCACTCCCCCCGGAGAAGTAATGCCCCCCCGGAGACATCTCCGGAGTGGCGGGGCCCAGGGCAGCCCCGAAAGAGGTGGGGC